>NZ_NWQG01000075.1:0-20470 GCF_002529485.1 Mesorhizobium sanjuanii | reverse complement strand
CTGCAGGAACTGCCGGTGTTTGCCGCGCTCGACCTCGGCACCAACAACTGCCGGCTGCTGGTCGCGGTGCCGACGCGCCATGGCCAGTTCCGCGTCATCGACGCCTTCTCGCGCATCGTCAGGCTGGGCGAGGGGCTCACCGCCAGTGGCCGCCTCGGTCAGGCGGCGATGGACCGCGCCGTCGAGGCGCTGAAGATCTGCGGCGACAAACTGCGCGCCCGCAACATCAGGAAGGCCAGGCTGATCGCCACCGAGGCCTGCCGCACCGCCGCCAATGGCGTCGAGTTCCTGGACCGCGTCGAGCGCGAGGCCGGCCTGAAGCTCGAGATCATCGACCGCCAGACCGAGGCGCGGCTGGCGGTGTCCGGCTGCGGCTCGCTGGTCGAGCGCGACACGCAAGGCGTCGTCCTGTTCGACATTGGCGGTGGCTCCTCCGAGATCGCGCTGATCGATCTCACCGGCCACCGCTCGCCGCGGCTCGCCAACCATATCGTCTCGTGGACCTCGCTGCCGGTCGGTGTCGTCTCGCTGGCCGAACGCTTCGGCGGCCGCACCGTCACCCGCGAGATCTTTGCCGCCATGGTCGAGGATGTCGCCGTGCGACTGCACGCCTTTGACGGGCGCGACCGGCTGAGCCATGTGCTCGCCAGCCCGAAATTCCATCTGCTCGGCACCTCGGGCACGGTGACGACGCTTGCGGGCGTTCACCTCGATCTGGAACGCTACGACCGCCGCCGCGTCGACGGGCTGTGGATGGACCGCGACAGCGTCGACCGCATGGTCGAAAAACTGGTCGGCTGGGATTTCCAGCAGCGTGTCGCCAATCCGTGCATCGGCGCCGACCGCGCCGACCTGGTGCTCGCCGGCTGCGCCATTCTGGAAGCGATCCGCGCCGTGTGGCCGTCGGAACGGCTGCGCGTCGCCGACCGCGGCCTGCGCGAAGGCATATTGAGCGAATTGATGGCCGATGACGGGGCCTGGCGCAGCAGGGGCCGGCAATGACCAAGAAACCGCAGAAGCCCGGTACCGCCGGCATTCGCGTGTTGAAGACGCGCATCAAGAAGAAAAGCGGCCTGAAGGAATCGTCGCGCCGCTGGCTGCAGCGCCATATCAACGACCCCTATGTCCAGCGCTCCAAGGCTGACGGCTACAGATCCCGCGCCGCCTACAAGCTGATCGAGATCGACGACAAGCACCATCTCTTGAAGCCAGGCATGAAGGTGATCGACCTGGGCGCAGCACCCGGCGGCTGGTGCCAGGTCGCCGCCGCGCGCACCAGATCGACGGCGGACAATCCGCATGTCGTCGGCATCGACTATCTCGAAATGGACGCGGTGCCGGGGGCGCCGGTGCTGTTGATGGATTTCCTCGATCCCGAGGCGCCGCAGAAGCTTGCCGAGACGTTGGGCGGTCAGCCCGATATCGTGCTCTCGGACATGGCCGCCCCCACCACCGGCCACAAAAGGACCGATCACATCCGCACCATGTATCTGTGCGAAGTGGCGGCAGATTTCGCGCTCTCGGTGCTGAAGCCCGGCGGGCATTTCCTCGCCAAGACCTTCCAGGGCGGCGCCGAGAACGAGTTGCTCTCGCGGCTCAAGCAGAATTTCCGCTCGGTGCACCACGTCAAGCCGCCGGCCTCGCGCGATGAGTCGGTGGAGCTTTATCTGCTGGCGAAGGATTTCAAGGGGCGAGAGGCATCGGTTACATCGTCATCCTAGGGCGGAGCAAGGAGCGAAGCGACGCGCGCAGACCCTAGGATCCATGCCGTTACCTTCGCCGAAGAAGACCACGTCGTACAGTAATGCTCGTTTATGTCGCCTCGTTGAACACCGATTCTGCAACGCTGAGACGCTCTAATGTCACGGCATGGATCCTAGGGTCTGCGCGACGCTTCGCATCGCTTCGCCCTAGGATGACGAAGTGGCGAGGGGTCTGAACTTCTTCACTCCCCAGGCGGGCTGACCGGCTCCAGTTTCTTGGGCGTCGTCAGCCTGCCGTGACCCGAAACGGCGTTGCCGGCGTCGGGCGCCAGCCGCATGAATGTCAGCGACGCCGCCGCCGAAACCGCGGCCACGATGAAGAAGGCGGTGTGGAAGTCGGCCAGCCGCAGCGGTCCGCCATGGATCGACGTCGACACTTCCAGTATGCCGCCGGCCAGCGCTACGCCGAGCGCGATCGACAATTGCTGGAACACCGCCGTGATCGGCGTTGCCTTGCTGGTATCTTCGGCCGACACCTCGGCATAGGAGAGCGCATTGACGCCGGTGAAGAACATCGAGCGGATGAAGCCGCCGACCAGCAACATGGCAAGCATCAGCCCATAGGGCGTTTCCGGGGTAAAAAGGCCATAGATGGCGATCGACCCGGCGGCGATCAGCGAACCCCAGATCAGTACGCGGCGGAATCCGGCGAGCCTGAAGATCAGCGCGGTGACAAGCTTCATGCCGATGGCGCCGATCGCCGAGACGAAGGTGATCATGCCCGACTGGAACGGCGTCAGCCCGAAGCCGATCTGGAACATCAGCGGCAGCAAGAACGGCACCGCGCCGATACCGATGCGAAACAGCGAGCCGCCGAGCACCGAGGAGCGGAACACCTGGTTGCGGAACAGCTCCAGCGCCAGCAGCGGGTTTGCGGCGCGCCGGGCATGCAGGAGGTAGAGCGCACCAGATACCAGGCCGACCGCCACGGTGATGAGGCCGGCCATCGGCGGCAAAGCGGGCAGGCTTACCACGGAAAGACCGAAGACGACGCCCGATGCCGCAAGCCCGCTCAGCACGAAACCGGTGAAATCGAGCGGCGGGGTCTCCGCCGCGTCGGTCTCCGGCAGGAAGCGGGTGGCGAGCCAGATGCCCATCAGGCCGATCGGCACGTTGATCAGGAAGATCCAGTGCCAGGTGAAATAGGTGGTGATGAAGCCGCCGACCGGCGGCCCGACCAGTGGTCCGACCAGCGCCGGCACGGTCAGCCAGGACATCGCGGCGACGAGTTCGCTCTTCGGTGTGGCGCGCACCAGCACCAGGCGGCCCACGGGCGTCATCATGGCGCCGCCAATGCCTTGCAGGAAGCGCGACACCACGAAGGCCGGCAGCGAATTGGAGAAGGCGCAGGCGATCGAACCGACGATGAAGACGGCGATTGCGGCGCGAAACACATTCTTCGCGCCGAACCGGTCCGCCATCCAGCCGCTGATCGGAATGAAGATCGCCAGCGACACCAGATAGGCCGTCAACGCCAGCTTCAGCGCGATCGGGCTGGTGTGAATATCGACGGCAATCGCCGGCAGCGATGTCGCTATCACGGTCGAATCCATGTTCTCCATGAAAAGAGCGACCGCCAGGATAAGCGGGATGATGCGGTTCAAAGAACACGTCCGGACTTGAATGTTTCAGCGCCGACCGGGGGCATGCCGACACGGAGCGCGGTTATCATGCCTTTGGCGGGATGTCGCATTAATTTGCTGTCACATTTGTGCGATCGCCCGATATTCGCAGGCCCTTCGCGCCAAAGGCAGCCTCGCCATCTGCAATCATCGGCTTTTCATCGGCGGCGCGACGTGTTACCAGCCAGCGCCAATCCTGAAAGGGAAGAAACGAGTCGGCGCTGTCCATTCCGGTCCAGCGCTTTTTTGTATTCCCTCGCACTTTTGTACACCAAGGGCTGGCCATGGCAAAAATCATCGAAACGTCCACCGGCGCACTGGCGCTGACATTTGACGACGTGCTGTTGCAGCCCGGTCATTCCGAGGTCATGCCCGGCGAGACCGACATCCGCACCCGCATTGCCGGCGACATCGACCTCAACGTGCCGATCCTGTCGGCCGCCATGGATACGGTCACCGAGGCGCGGCTCGCCATCGCCATGGCCCAGGCCGGCGGCATCGGCGTCATCCATCGCAATTTTACGCCGGCCGAACAGGCCGAGCAGGTGCGGCAGGTCAAGAAATTCGAATCCGGCATGGTGGTGAACCCCGTCACCATCGGCCCGGACGCTACGCTCGCCGATGCGCTGGCGCTGATGCGCACCTACTCGATTTCAGGCATCCCCGTGGTCGAGAATGGCGGCGCCGGCGGCCATACGGTCGGCCGGCTGGTCGGCATCCTGACCAACCGCGACGTGCGTTTCGCCTCCGACCCGGCGCAGAAAGTCTACGAACTGATGACCCGCGACAAGCTGATCACGGTCAAGGAGAATGTCGACCAGGACGAGGCCAAGCGCCTGCTCCATCAGCACCGCATCGAAAAGCTGGTTGTCGTTGACAAATCAGGCAATTGCGTCGGCCTGATCACCGTCAAGGACATCGAGAAGTCGCAGCTCAATCCGCACGCCACCAAGGATGCGCAGGGGCGGCTGCGCGCGGCGGCCGCCACCAGCGTCGGCGATGACGGCTTCGAGCGCGCCGAGCGCCTCATCGATGCCGGCGTCGACCTTCTGGTAATCGACACCGCGCATGGCCATTCGCAGCGCGTGCTCGACGCGGTGACGCGCGCCAAGAAACTGTCCAATTCCGTCCGCATCCTGGCTGGCAACGTCGCCACATCGGAAGGCACGCTGGCGCTGATCGACGCCGGCGCCGACGCCGTCAAGGTTGGAATCGGGCCGGGCTCCATCTGCACCACCCGTATTGTCGCCGGTGTCGGCATGCCGCAGCTCTCGGCGATCATGTCGGCGGTAGAGACGGCGCATAAATCGGGTGTTTCGGTCATCGCCGATGGCGGCATCAAATATTCCGGCGATCTGGCCAAGGCGCTCGCCGCCGGCGCCAGCGCCGCCATGATCGGTTCGCTGCTGGCCGGCACCGACGAGAGCCCCGGCGAGGTCTATCTGCACCAGGGCCGCTCCTTCAAGGCCTATCGCGGCATGGGCTCGGTTGGCGCCATGGCCCGCGGCTCGGCCGATCGCTACTTCCAGGCGGAGGTGCGCGACACGCTGAAACTGGTTCCCGAGGGCATTGAAGGGCAGGTTCCCTACAAGGGACCGGTGTCCGGCGTGCTGCACCAGCTTGCAGGCGGCCTGAAAGCCGCTATGGGTTATGTCGGCGGCCGCGACCTTGCCGATTTCCGCGACCGCGCCACTTTTGTTCGCATATCCAACGCCGGACTTCGTGAAAGCCACGCCCATGACGTCACGATTACCCGCGAAAGCCCGAATTATCCCGGCGGAATTTGATCAGAATGCCGTCGGGCGGAGCCTGACGGCAATGATCCTGCGGCTGTCGCGCCACGCCGCTGCGCTGTGTTTTGCATCCGCGGCGGTTTTCACCGTCATGACGGTGCTGGAATTCTTCTATTTCCGGAGCCTCAGTGGCGGGCTGCCGTCGCTCGACATGCGCTTTGCCGGTTTCACACCGGATGAGGGCATGGCCTGGCTGACGGCGCTCGGCCGGCGCGGCGGCGAGATCATCCTGGTCTGGCACTATCTCACCTTCGACCTTCTGTTCCCGGCGCTGCTGTCGGTGACCATGGTCAGCCTGATCCTCGCCACCGGACGGCGGCTGAAGAATTTCCGGGCAATGCCGGCGCAGCTGCAGGCCCTGCTTGCGGTTGTCCTGGTGTTGCCATACACGCTTGCCGATTATGCGCAGAACATAGCCGTGGCGCGGCTGTTGTCCGATTTCCTGTCGGCCAATCCGGATTCGCTGTCTTTCGCTTCGGCGCTGACCGTCACCAAATTCGCGCTTTTGGCGATACCCGTGATCGTCATTGCGGGTTTCACGCTGGCGGGCCAGAAACGGCCTTGAGATGGGATAGCAAGGGCGGAGGGGCTTCTTGAACCAGACCGTGATCTTCTGGCCTGTCTTGGCGCAGGTGCTTCTGGTCTACATCGTCTATCTCGTGATAGGCCGCCGCAGATATGGCGCGGTGAGGTCAGGCGAGGCCAAGGCCGGCCAGTTCAAGACCCGCTCCACCGAACCGGCATCCAGCGTCACCGTTGCAAACAACCTCAGCAACCAGTTCGAACTGCCGGTACTCTTCTACGTCCTGTGCCTGGCGCTGCACCAGACCAATGGCGTCAACTACCTGACGCTGGCCTTGATGTGGGTTTTCGTCGCTTCGCGCTACGCCCACGCCTGGGTGCACCTGACCACCAACAATCTGCGCTTCCGCAGCCGTATTTTCTTCTTCGGCGCGGTCGTTCTCTTGCTGGCATGGATATGGTTCGCGCTCCACCTGCTCGGGGTGGTTTGACGTTCACTAGTCCTTTTCTCACAAGGGGAAAGGGCCAGACGCTATAAATCGAACACCGCGATCTTGCGCTTGTCGAACTTGATGCCGATCTCGCCGCGCACCAGCTTGAGCGCCACCTCGCCGAACACGGCGCGCCGCCAGCCTTGCAAGGCCGGCACGTCAGCGGCCTCGCCCTCGGCTGCGATACGGTCGATGTCGTCGCTCGAGGCCAGCACCTTTGAGGCGACGCCTTCCTTTTCGGCGACGATCCGCAAAAGCACTTTCAGCAATTCCGCTGCGGCATTGGAGCCTTCGGGCGGTTGAAAACTCTTCGGCAGCTTCGGCATGTCTTCCCTGGGCAAGGCAAGCGCGCTGTTAACCGTGCCAAGCAGCGCCGTTGCCGTCGCCGACCGCTCCCAGCCCTTCGGCGTGGTACGCAGCTTGCCGAGCGCCGCCGCATCGCGCGGCGCCTGCTGCGCGATCTCGTAGATGGCGTCGTCCTTGAGCACCCGGCCGCGCGGCACGTCGCGTTCGCGCGCTTCCCGCTCTCGCCAGGCCGCCACCGCCTGCACGATCGCCAGCTCCTGCGGCTTGCGCAGCCGCATCTTCAGCCGCTTCCAGGCATCCTCGGGATGCGGGTCATAGGTTTCGCGCGAGGTCAGGACCTCCATTTCCTCGTTCAGCCAATGGGCACGGTTTTCCCGCTCAAGCTCGGCGCTGAGATGCTGGTAGACTTCGATCAGATGGGTGACGTCGGCAAGCGCATAGTCGAGCTGCTTTTCGGAAAGCGGGCGGTGACGCCAATCGGTGAAACGCGAGGATTTGTCGAGCCGCGCCCCGGTGACCCGCTGCACAAGCTGGTCGTAGGAGACGCTGTCGCCGAAGCCGCAGACCATCGCCGCCACCTGGGTGTCGAACACCGGATGCGGCACCAGATCGCCGAGATGGACGATGATTTCGATGTCCTGGCGCGCCGCATGGAAGACTTTGACGACCGCCTCGTTGGCCATCAGCCTGAAGAACGGTTTCAGGTCGATGTCCGGCGACAAAGGGTCGATCAGTGCGGTCACGCCGGGCGCCGCCATCTGGATCAGGCAAAGGATCGGCCAGAAGGTGGTTTCGCGGATGAATTCGGTGTCGACGGTGACGAAATCCGATTTTTCGAACGCGGTAAGAACGGTTTCGAGTTCTTTTTGGGTTGATATGACGTGCATCAAATCGCTTTTGGCAAGGGGCAAGATGTCCTTCAATTTCAGCCGCGCGGGCTTTCGTCAAGCCGCAGCGCCATCATCGGTGCTTCGTAGGTCCGTCGGAATCATCGTTGCGCTTGGCCAGTCGGGCGAAAATTGTCGATGTCCGCAAAAGTGCGATGAAACGGCTGCGATGGCCCACCGGCACCCCGGATCGCACCTGCATCCGATAGAGAATGACGACAATGAAAACCACGTAGACGACAGCGCAGAACACGAACAGGGCGCTCGGGCCGAAATATTGCATCGCCGTTGACGCTGCGAGCGGGCCGCCAATGGCGCCGAAGGAATAGAACAGCATCAGCGCCGCGTTGATCAGCACGAACTCGCCCTTGTCGGCGCGGTCGTTGGAATGCGCCGCCGACAGCGAGTAGAGCGGCATTGCGAAGCAGCCGAAGATGAAAACGATCAGGAAATTGAGGAACGGGTTGCTCCCCGCCAAGAACCCCAGCGCTAGTGCAGCAAACATTGCGCAGCACGTTGTCACCAACAGCACCGAGCGCCGGTCCCAGCGGTCGGAAAGATAGCCGAGCGGGTACTGGATGATGGCGCCGCCGAAGATGCCGACACTGACAAAGGTGACGACGTCGGCAACCGACATGCCGATCTGCTCGGCATAGACCGGTGACAAAGTGCGGAAGGCGCTGTTGGTGACGCCGACGGCGATGCAGCCGAAGCAACCGAGCGGCGAAATGCGCCAGACGCGTGCCAGGTCGAGCTTGACGCTTTCGGGAGGGGTGGGATTGGAGCGGTCGCCGAGCGACACCGGCACCAGCGAGAGCGTGATCATGATCGACATGATGGCGAAGATGGCGAAGCCGCCGGCTCCGAAGATCGGAATCAGGAACTGCGCGCCGGTAACCGAACCGATGTCGACCATCCGGTAGATCGCCAGCACGCGCGCGCGATCCTGGTTGGCGACCCCGGAATTGAGCCAGGCTTCCATGATGGTGAACAGGCCGGCAAAGCAGAAGCCGCCGGCAAAGCGCACCGCGCACCACATCACCGGGTCAATGACCAGCACCAGGAGCAGCGTGCCGGCCGAGGCGATCGCCGCCAGCGCCGAAAAGGCGCGCACATGGCCGACGGCCTTCATGATGCGGGTGACGGCGAGGCAGCCGAGCAGGAAGCCGGCGAAGTAGAACGTGCCCATCAGGCCGATGGTCGAGGCGGGAAATCCTTCCTGCGCGCCGCGCAGAGCGATCAACGTGCTCTGCAGGCCATTGCCGCCCAGCAGGATGCCGGCGGCAATGAGGAGCGGGATCAGCGGGCGGATGGAAGACATGAAGGGAAGGCAATCACTTTTCGTTGATCCTTTCTGGACCATCGCTCCCACCAATGCCAGCGGCAATTGCCGCCGGCACCGGGTGGAGACTTCGGTTGGGAACCCAAGGCGCGTCTTTGCAGTTCAAGGGAAGGAGCGCCGAGGAAGGTGCCAGGTGTGGCTGTCTGCCGCTCGGCCCGAAGTTCCAAGGGGAGCCCGCCATCATGACGTTTCGCCACGCACTTCTTGCGCTTGTCGTCGGCGCTGTCCTGGCGGCAAACCCGGCGCGCGCTGTCGACCTCGCCATCGTGTCGGGCGATACCGGCAACGGCCAGAGGATCCTTCGCCAGATACTCGATCAATACGAGAACAAGACCGGCAACAAGGTCACAATCGTTCCGGTGCCGCCCTCGGGGACGGACCAGTTCGGCCAATACAGGCTCTGGCTCGCCGCTGGAAGCAGTGACGTCGACGTCTATCAGACGGACATCATCTGGGCCCCGCAGCTTGCAAAGCAGCTCGTTGACCTGACTGAAGCGACCAAGGATGTCGTTGGCGCCCATTTCCCGTCGATCATCCAATCGCAGACCGTCGATGGCAAACTCGTCGCCTTGCCGGTTTTCACCGACGCTCCGGCGCTCTACTACCGCAAGGACCTTCTCGACAAATATGGCGCCAAGGTCCCCCCGACCTGGGCCGAACTCGCCGGCACCGCCAAGCTGATCATGGACAAGGAGCGCGAGGCCGGCAACAAGGACATGTGGGGCTTCGTCTTCCAGGGCAACGCTTATGAAGGGCTGACCTGCGATGCGCTCGAATGGGTCAAGTCGAATGGCGGCGGCCAGATTGTCGAGCCGGACGGCACCATCTCCATCAACAATCCGCAAGCAGCCGCTGCTCTCGAAATGGCCAGGAGCTGGGTGGGAACCATCTCGCCTCCCGGCGTTCTGGCCTATCAGGAAGAAGACTCGCGCGGGGTCTGGCAAACCGGCAACGCCGTCTTCATGCGCAATTGGCCCTACGCCTATGCGCTGGGCAATAGCCAAGGCTCCCCCATCAAAGGCAAATTCGCGGTGACGACCCTGCCGCGGGGGTCGGGTGAGGGCGCGCGGCCGGCAGCAACGCTTGGTGGCTGGAACCTTGCGGTTTCCAGATATTCCAAGAATCCGGACGCAGCGATCGAGCTGGTCAAATGGATCGCCTCTCCCCGGATGCAGAAGTACCGCGCCTTGAAGGGGGCATATCTGCCGACCATCCGGGCGCTCTACGACGATGCCGACATTGCCAGCGCGCAGCCGGTCATTCCGCGCTGGAAGGACGTCGTTCTGAACGCCGTGCCGCGTCCCTCGGCCCCGGCCAAGAGCCGATACAATGAGGTATCGAGCAAGTTCTGGACGGCGGTCCACAACACCTTGTCCGGCGAGGGCACGGCCTCCGACAACCTTGCCGATCTCGAGTTTTCCTTGACCAGGCTCAAGGGCGCCGCCTGGTGACCTCAGCGCGCCAAGGCACGCTGATGCGCCAGCGCGAGCGCTCGGCATGGCTGTTCCTTGCCCCGATGCTCGTCGTGCTCGCCGCCGTGGCCGGCTGGCCGCTTCTGCGCACGATCTATTTCAGCTTCACCGACGCCTCGCTGGCGGACCTCGAGGCCCGTCGCTGGGTTGGCTTCGCCAACTATTTCTCGGTCCTGCACATGCCGAGCGGTCGGGTTATCTATGACGGGCTGCTCGCCGACCCGGTCTGGTGGCGCGCCGTCTGGAACACGGTGCGCTTCGCGGTGATTTCGGTGACCTGCGAGACGGTCCTCGGCATGATCGTCGCGCTGGTGCTCAACGCCAAGTTCCCCGGCCGGGGCATTGTGCGCGCCGCGATCCTCATCCCCTGGGCAATCCCGACGATCGTCTCGGCGAAGATGTGGCAGTGGATGCTCAACGACCAGTTCGGCATCATCAACGACGCCCTTCTCAGGCTTGGTTTGATCAGCACCAAGATCGCCTGGACGGCCACTGCCGATACGGCGATGTTCGCCGTCCTCATCGTCGATATCTGGAAGACGACGCCGTTCATGGCGCTGCTCATCCTCGCTGCCCTGCAGATGCTGCCGCAGGAGATCTACGAGGTCGCCAGGCTCGATGGCGTCAGCCCGTGGAAGGTTTTCTGGAAGGTCACCTTGCCGCTCATCCGGCCGGCGCTGATGGTGGCGGTCATTTTCCGCGGTCTCGACGCCCTGCGCATCTTCGACCTGATCTACGTGCTCACGCCCAACAACGTCCACACCAAGTCGATGTCGGCATTTGCTCGCGAGAACCTGTTCGAATTCGACAAGTTCGCCTACGGCTCCGCCGCCTCGACACTGCTCTTCGTCATCCTCGCCCTGTTGACCATGCTCGTTTTGCGGTTCGGCCGGGTGAGACTGGACAAGGAGTATTGATCATGTGGAACTATTGATCATGTGGATCGCCAAGCGCGCCGCCTTTTACCTGCTCGTCGCCGTCATCGTCCTCGTCGCGGTGTTCCCGTTCTACTACGCCATTATCACCAGCCTGAAAGCAGGGACCGCGCTGTTTGAGGTCGACTATTGGCCCAAGATGATCAGCTTCAGCAACTACAGGAGCGTCTTCACCGAAGGGAGCTTCCTGCGCAACCTGTTGAACTCGCTGTTCGTCTCCAGCGCCGTCGTCATCATTTCGCTGTTCCTCGGCGTCACCGCCGCCTATGCGCTTGCGCGCATCCGCTTTCGGGGCCGCTCGGCTCTGCTTTTCATCATCCTGTCGGTCTCGATGTTCCCGCAAGTGGCGGTGCTTGCCGGCCTTTTCGAACTGATCCGGACGCTGGGCCTCTACAACTCGCTCTTCGCGCTGATCTTCTCCTACATGATCTTCACCTTACCGTTCACCGTCTGGGTGCTTACAGCTTTCGTTCGCGACCTGCCGGTCGAGCTCGAGGAAGCGGCGATCCTCGACGGCGCGACGCCCTGGATCATCATCACCCGCGTTTTCCTGCCGCTGATGTGGCCGGCGCTGGCGACCACCGGGCTTCTCGCCTTCATCGGCGCATGGAACGAGTTCCTGTTCGCTCTGACGTTCACCTCCAACAACGAGCAGCGAACCGTGCCTGTCGCGATCGCGCTGCTCTCCGGCAGCTCACAGTTCGAGATCCCCTGGGGCAACCTCATGGCCGCATCGGTGATCGTCACCGTACCGCTCGTCATCCTCGTCCTCATCTTCCAGCGCAAGATCGTCGCCGGCCTCACCGCCGGCGGGGTCAAGGGATGAGGTGGTAGACACTCAAGATCTCCGCACGTTTATTGTGAATCTCCCGACTGCCCCCGATGCGATTCCTATTCCGGCGATGACTGCCGTGAGGCCGACAACCAGATTCGCACTCACCTGTTCGCCCAGGAAGACGACGCCGAAGATCGACGCCGTCACTGGATTTACTGCAACAGAGACGGCAACCAGTGTCGGTGCCGCGCGCCCAAGCGCAAACGCCCAGAGGAAGAAAATGAAGGCGCCGCAAACTATGGCCAGATATCCGCTCGCCAGCCACTGAGGTGCGCTAAGCGTGGCAAGTCGCGCAAAGCCTCCGTTCAAAACCGCCAAGGCCGATAGGCAGGCTGCTCCCACGCCCATGCCAAAGGCCACAAATGGGATCGGCGAGGTGCGGGATAGAAATGGTCGCGACCACACACTGTAGAGCGCCATGCAGAATGCAGCCGCGACCATGAGGAGGTCTCCGCGCCATGCCCCTCGGGGAGCGATCTTCAAGCTCGTACCGAGTGCGACAGCCACCCCTGCCATTGCGATCAGGACGCCGACGATCTTGCGCATGGTCGGCGGTTCGATCCTGAGAACTGCCCCGGCAATCATGGTGAGCAGAGGCAGTGTCGAAAGCGCCAAGGCTCCTCGCGCTGCCGTCGTGTAGACGAGGGCTCCATTGAACAGCACGGGAAACAGGCCGAAGAACAAAACACCCAATGCGGCAGTGCCGAGCCAGTCGCTCTTTGGCGGCCAACTGTCGCGCCGCCAAAGCGCCAAAGCGGTCAAAACCAGAAAACCGCCGCCGAATCGGACCGCGCCGATGGTGAGAGGATCGAGCGTGTCCGCGAGATATCGTGTTGCGCCAACGGCGGTGCCCCCAAGAGCGCTGGAGAGAATGGCGGCGAGCACTCCTGGAATTTCCACTGTTCTGACCTTCACCGTTTCAGGACCAGCGATATCGGTCAGGTAGGCAAAAAGGAATCGAATAAGCTCAATAAGCTTGATAACGTTTGGCTATGAAGAGCCCAAGCCTCGATCCGGAGCTGCTGCGAGCCTTCGTCGTTGTTGCCGAGCGCCTCTCTTTCACGCGAGCCGCCGAGCAGCTCAATCGAACGCAGGCCACCATAAGTTTGCAAGTGAAACGTCTTGAGGAGCGCCTCGAGACCATCTTGCTCCGGCGCTCGACAGCCCGCGTTGAACTTACCGCTGCCGGGGAGGGCTTTCTGATCGATGCACGCCGCATTCTTGCTCTTAATGAACAAGCGATTGCCCGTGTTTCCAATCAGCTTGTGGCTGGACACGTTCGCATCGGGATCATGGAAGATTATGGCACCAAGATACTGCCGCGCCTCCTCGCCGACATCGCCGAGCGATTTCCGCTTGTGCAGGTCGACATGGAGATCGGTCTCACCGCCAGGCTCATGAAACGCCTCGGTCCCTCCTTTGACGCCGTCATCGCCATGCATCCGGAAGGTACTGCCGAGGGTGATCTGATATGCCGCGAAAGGGCAATTTGGGCGGCCGCGGCAACCCGTGCCGTCGAGGAGCTCGATCCGCTGCCCGTCGCCTTGTCGAATCCCGATTGTCTGTTTCGCTCCTGGGCTATCGAGGCGCTCAACAAGGCCGGCCGGCCGTGGCGATTGGCCTATGTCAGTCCGAGCCTTGCCGCCACGGAGGCAATCGTCGAGCAGGGGCTTGCGATCACCGTGGTCAAAGGCAGCATGCTTGCGCCTGGCCTGCGCAGTATCCAGCCAGGTCGGCATGTGCCGCCGCTGCCCGGTGCAGAGATACGCCTTCATCAGGCCGCAACGTCTTCCGCCAGCGTGGCATTGGTCGTCCGTCACCTCGCATCTCGCCTTCGGCAATCGGCCCTTGGCTCATAGGTTGCCTGGAGCGTTCGCGAACGGGCGAAAGCCGAAAGCGGAACCAAGATACCAACCAAGGCCGCTTGCCTTGACAAATCCAGCCTCCCATGCGCTTTTCGCGCAAATTTTCAGGCCGGGCTCTGACGCTTCGGCCCACAACCCAGCATCCGGACCTAGCAATGACAATGCATCGTTACCGCAGCCATACCTGTGCCCAATTGAGGAAGAGCGACGTCGGCGCTGCCGTCCGCCTGTCGGGCTGGGTGCATCGCGTGCGCGATCATGGTGGCCTGCTGTTCATCGACCTGCGCGACCACTATGGCTTGACCCAGATCGTCGCCGATCCGGATTCGCCGGCCTTCAAGGTCGCCGAAACCGTGCGTGGCGAATGGGTGATCCGCGTCGACGGCGAGGTCAAGGCGCGCCTGGCCGAGACGGTGAACGCAAACCTGCCGACCGGCGAGATCGAGATTTTCGCCCGTGAGATCGAAGTTCTGTCGGCGGCCAAGGAATTGCCGCTGCCAGTGTTCGGCGAGCCGGATTATCCCGAAGACATCCGCCTCAAATACCGCTTCCTGGACCTGCGCCGTGAAACGCTGCACAGGAACATCGTGGCGCGGACAAAAATCATCGCCGAGATGCGCAGGCGCATGGGCGAGGTCGGCTTCACCGAATTCTCGACGCCGATCCTGACCGCGTCTTCGCCGGAAGGCGCGCGCGACTTCCTGGTGCCGTCGCGCATCCATCCCGGCACCTTCTACGCGTTGCCGCAGGCGCCGCAGCAATACAAGCAGCTGATCATGGTGTCGGGCTTCGACCGCTATTTTCAGATCGCGCCGTGCTTCCGCGACGAGGATCCGCGCGCCGACCGGTTGCCCGGCGAGTTTTACCAGCTTGACCTCGAAATGAGCTTCGTCGAGCAGGACGACGTGCTGTCGACGATGGAACCGGTCATGCGTGGGGTCTTTGAGACCTTCGCCAACGGCAAGCCGGTGACGCAGGAATTCCAGCGCATTCCTTACGATGTGGCCATGCGCAAATACGGGACCGACAAGCCGGACCTGCGCAATCCGATCGAAATGCAGGCGGTCTCCGATCATTTCCGCGATTCCGGTTTCAAGGTGTTCGCCAACATCCTGGCCAACGACCCGAAGGCTGAAGTCTGGGCCATCCCCGCAAAAACGGGCGGCAGCCGCGCCTTCTGCGATCGCATGAATTCCTGGGCGCAAGGCGAAGGCCAGCCCGGCCTCGGTTACATCTTCTGGCGCAAGGAAGGCGAGAAGCTCGAAGGCGCCGGTCCGCTCGCCAAGAACATCGGCGAGGAGCGCACCGAGGCGATCCGTCTCCAGCTCGGCCTTGCCGATGGCGACGCCGCCTTCTTCGTCGCCGGCGATCCGAAGAAATTCGTCTCCTTCGCGGGTGCGGCGCGCACCCGCGCCGGCGAGGAGCTGAACCTTGTCGACCGCGAGCGCTTCGAACTGTGCTGGATCGTCGACTTCCCGTTCTTCGAATGGAACGAGGAGGAGAAGAAGATCGATTTCGCCCACAATCCGTTCTCCATGCCGCAGGGCGGCATCGAGGCGCTCAAAGGCGAGGATCTGCTCGGCATCAAGGCATTCCAGTACGACATGGTCTGCAACGGTTTCGAGATCGCCTCTGGCGGCATCCGCAACCATCTGCCCGAGACCATGGTCAAGGCGTTCGAGACCGTCGGGCTGGATCGCGAAACGGTCGAGGAGCGCTTCGGCGGCCTCTATCGCGCCTTCCAGTACGGCGCGCCGCCGCATGGCGGCATGGCGGCCGGCATCGATCGCGTCGTCATGCTTCTGGTCGGCGCCAAAAACCTGCGCGAAGTGACCATGTTCCCGATGAACCAGCAGGCCTACGACCTCCTGATGAATGCGCCGTCGGAAGCCACCCCGCAGCAGCTTCGCGAGCTGTCGCTGCGCGTCGTGGCGACCAAGAAAGAGGCTTAAAAACCTCCCGCAACCGATTCTGTTGATTTACGAAAAAGCCCGGTATCACTGCCGGGCTTTTCTTTGCGAGGTGGCCTCGATCAGTCTTCGTTCGCCTTCACCGTCACGCCAAGCGTCTTCGGCAGGTCGAGCGGATTGGACATGGCGCCGGCCATGATCAGCGCGAACGGCACCGCTGCCGACGGCTCGGCCGAGATCTCGAGGCTCTGCGGATCGTCGAGATATTTGCCGACCGCGGCCGTCACCTCGGCCGTCAGTTCGGGATTGTTGAGCTGCGCCATGCCGAAAGGCACGATCGCCTTGGCCTGGTTGGCGATGTCCTTGCCCGACATGCCTTGTTGCTTGCCGACATAGTCCAGCACCTTGTTGGTCAGCGAATCGTCGTCGAAGCGTACGCTGGCGCTGTTGAAGGAGAGCTGCTGCACGATGCCGAGCATGGCCATGCCCTCAGCCGATTTGTCGGCGCCTTCCGGCTGCGCCGCCATCTTCTTCTGCATCTCCTGCAGCGACTTGATGACATCCAGCGTGTAGCCGCCGAGATCGAAGGTCATGCCAAGCGTGCCGGCATTGTCGACGGAGATGTCGTATTTCGACAGTTCCATCTTGCCGTCCGAAGGCTGCCAGGTGCCGGCCATTTCGAGGTTGCCCGTGATATTCTGGTAACCGAGGGCGTTGATCACTTCCTTGGATTTAGGATCCTCGACCAGGGTCAGGTCGGCATTGAACTTTTCCGTCGTGCCGGAAAACGCCATCGCCTTGCCGTCGGCCGGCGGCGTGATTTCGATTGCCAACCCATCCATCGAGAAGGCGGTCTTGTCGGCGACCTTGACGGTCATGTTGTCGAGTTCGGCCGACTTGTACATCATCAGCGAACCCAGCGGTCCCGTCGCCCCGTCCGCCGGAACCGTCATGTCATGGATGACGAAAGGGCTGAGGTTGAGCGTG
Organism: Mesorhizobium sanjuanii; assembly: GCF_002529485.1. NCBI lineage: Bacteria > Pseudomonadati > Pseudomonadota > Alphaproteobacteria > Hyphomicrobiales > Phyllobacteriaceae > Mesorhizobium > Mesorhizobium sanjuanii. The sequence continues at coordinate 3,740 of NZ_NWQG01000075.1, read as the reverse complement.
ATCCCGTCCTGGCTGTGCTGGAAGGCCGAAGTCGATACGGTTGCGATAGCGTAACCGCCATTGGCCTCGGTTACGCCTTCGAGCTTGACGTCGCCGATCGCCAGAGGTTCCTTCTCGGCCGCCGGTCTGACGGACACGCCTTGCAGCACCATGCTGGAGGCATCGCCGCTCACCCCTGTCCAGGAGATGTCGATGCCCTGGGCGGCCATGGCCGCCTTCAGCCGGTCGGCGACCGCGGAGTCCTGCGCCAAGGCAGCATTGAGCGGCAGCGTCAGCAGAAAAGTGGAGAGGGCGAACCTCTGGAGAGTGGAGCGTTTGATTGTCATCGCGAGTTCCCTAAGAATGTCCTGAAATTATTTGTCGAATTCTTTGCGCCGTCACCATTCCGTGACGAACTGGACGGGAAAAAGGCGCATCCCCGCACAATGGTCGAAAATCGCGGCGAAAGGCAAACCCGATCGCCTCACCTTGCGCCCGGCATAGACGCGACATGTAACCGGTTTATGTTGGAGGGTGTTGCGACGCTGCCAATTCCTGTTGCAGCAAATTCCTATCGGCAAAGACGGGTGCGCCATCCCGGCCCCTTGCCGCGAATCACCCGCTCGGCTAGTCCCAGCCCATGGGAAAAAGGCTTTTGCCGCCTGAGAATGGCGGCGGCGACAATATCGAGCCGGTCGATCTGAAAAAGGCGCTGGAAGAGCGCTACCTCGCCTATGCGCTGTCGACCATCATGCACCGGGCATTGCCGGACGTGCGCGACGGGCTGAAGCCGGTCCATCGCCGCATCATGCATGCCATGCGGCTGCTCAGGCTCAACCCCGACCAGGGTTTTGCCAAATGCGCCCGCATCGTCGGCGAGGTGATGGGCAAGTTCCATCCGCATGGCGACCAGTCGATCTACGATGCGCTGGTGCGCCTGGCGCAGGATTTTTCGATGCGCTATCCCCTGGTCGACGGGCAGGGCAATTTCGGCAATATCGACGGCGATAACGCCGCCGCCATGCGCTACACCGAAGCGCGCATGACGGATGTGGCGACCGAGCTGCTGTCCGGCATCACCGAGGACGCGGTCGACTACCGGCCGACCTACAATGAGGAGGACGAGGAGCCGGTCGTGCTGCCCGGCGCCTTCCCGAACCTGCTCGCCAACGGCTCATCCGGCATTGCGGTCGGCATGGCGACCTCAATCCCGCCGCACAATGCCGCCGAACTTTGCGATGCGGCTTTGCATTTGATCGAACATCCGGACGCGCCGGTGACGAAGCTAATGGATTTTGTGCAAGGTCCGGACTTTCCGACCGGCGGCATCATCGTCGACAGCCGCGCCTCGATCCTCGAAGCCTACGAAACCGGTCGCGGCGGCTTTCGCGTCAGGGCCAAATGGGGCCAGGAAGACCAGGGCAGAGGCACCTGGAGCATCGTCGTCACCGAAATCCCGTATGGCGTCCAGAAGGCCCGGCTGATCGAGAAGATCGCCGAGCTGTTGATGGCGCGCAAATTGCCGCTCCTGGAAGACATCCGCGACGAAAGCGCCGAGGACATCCGCGTAGTGCTGGTGCCGAAGAGTCGTTCGGTCGATCCCGGCATCCTGATGGAATCGCTGTTCAAGCTGACCGAGCTGGAAAGCCGCTTCCCGCTCAACATGAACGTGCTGTCGCGCGGCAAGGTGCCCAACGTGCTGTCGCTGAAGGGCGTGCTCAAGGAATGGCTGGAGCACCGGCGCGAGGTGCTGATCCGCCGCTCGAAGCATCGCCTCGGCGAGATCGAGAGGCGGCTGGAGATTCTCGCCGGCTATCTGATCGCCTATCTCAACATCGACGAGGTGATCAGGATCATCCGCGAGGAGGACGAGCCCAAGCAAGTGATGATGGCGCGCTGGTCGCTCACCGACAACCAGGCCGAAGCCATCCTCAACATGCGGCTGCGCGCTCTTCGCAAGCTGGAAGAAATCGAGATCCGCAAGGAATTCGACGGGCTGACGACCGAAAAGAAGCAGATCGAGGCGCTGCTTGCGTCGGACGCCAAGCAGTGGGCGACGATCAAATGGGAAGTCACCAGCATCCGCGACAAGTTCGGGCCGGAGACCGATCTCGGCAAGCGCCGGACCCAGTTCGCCGATGCACCCGAACATGACCTGACCGACATTGCGCACGCCATGATCGAGCGCGAGCCGGTCACCGTGGTTGTCTCTGAGAAGGGCTGGCTGCGGGCGATGAAGGGTCATCTGACCGATCATTCGACGCTGACTTTCAAGGAGGGCGACAGCCTCAAGCTCGCCTTCCATGCCCAGACCACCGACAAGGTGCTGGTCTTCACCACCGGCGGCAAGTTCTACACGATCGGCGCCGACCGGCTACCGGGCGGCCGCGGCCATGGCGAGCCGATCCGCATCATCGTCGACATGGACAACGACCAGGACATCGTCACCGCCTTCGTCCATGATCCCAAGCGCAAGCTATTGCTGGTGTCGCACGGCGCCAATGGCTTCATCGTGCCGGAGGAGGAGGTCGTCGCCAACACCCGCAAGGGCAAGCAGGTGATGAACGTCAAGGCGCCCGACGAGGCCAAGCGCTGCGTGACGGTCGCTGGCGACCATCTCGCCATCGTCGGCGAGAACCGCAAGATGCTGGTCTTCCCGCTTGCCGAAATCCCCGAGATGGGACGCGGCAAGGGCGTGCGCCTACAGAAATACAAGGATGGCGGCGTTCTCGACCTCAAGACCTTCACGCTCGAAAGCGGCCTTTCCTGGCAGGATTCGGCCGACCGCACCTTCACCAAGTCGCGTGAGGAACTGGCGGAATGGATTGGCGCCCGTGCCTCGGCCGGACGTATGGTGCCGAAGGGCTTTCCAAGGACCGGCAAGTTCGGGTAGCTCTAAATCTCCCCCCCTCTGACCTGCCGGCCATCTCCCCCTCGAGCGGGGAGATCTCCAACCATTTGGACTATCGTCACGATTGCTGCACTATATCAGTGCATAAGCAGGAAGGGTGTTTGGGAGAGTAGGGCATTTGAAGGAAGCTAAGATCCAGAAGCCGGAACGCCATCAGCGCCTGTTCGGCCTGTCCACGCCGCTCAGGGCCGCCGTCATTCCGCCGCTGTCTGCCGCGCGCTGGCTGCTGGTGCTGATCGTCGCCGCCGGCGTCTATTTCTTCCATGGCTTCCTGTTCCCGGTTCTGGCCGCGCTCGTCATCGCCTTCGCCAGCTGGCCGCTCTATCGGCGGCTGCTTGCCGGTGTCGGCGGCAACCGCACCATCGCCGCGACATTGGCGATCCTGTTCATCCTGACCTTCCTGGTCGTGCCGATCGCGCTCGCCGGCACCTACGCCATCAACGAGGTCCGCGAATGGGTGGGCTGGGCGATCGAGACCAACCGGCATGGCGCGCCGACGCCGCATTGGATTGCCACGCTGCCGGTGGTCGGCGAATGGCTGAACGAACAATGGACGCGGAATTTCGGCCATCCCGGCGGTATCGGCGAGCTGATCCAGCTGATCAGCGGCGCCAATATCGGCAGCATCTATCGTGGCGTGCTGGCCGCCGGCGGCAGCGCCTTCGGCCTTCTGCTGACGCTGCTGTTCATGATGATCGCGCTGTTCTTCGCCTATCGCGACGGTGAGCATTTCGCCGGGCAGGTCGACCGTCTCGGCGAACGCATCCTGCCGACGAGATGGGAGCGGATCTCACGCGTCGTGCCGGCGACGATCTCGTCCACGGTGACCGGCATGACCGTGATCGCCATC
>NZ_NWQG01000074.1:0-5837 GCF_002529485.1 Mesorhizobium sanjuanii | reverse complement strand
GGCTGGTGCTGGGTGTCGCCTACTGGCTGGCCGGCGTGCCGTCGCCGGTGACGCTCGGCGCGCTCACCGGTATGATGGCGCTGATCCCGGGCGGCGCACCGCTATCCTTCACGCTTGTCTCGATCTACCTCGCCGCCAGCGGCTCGCCGATGGCTGGGCTGGCGCTCTTCATCTGGGGCGCGGTCGAACTCTTCATCGTCGACAAGACATTGCGCCCGAAACTGGTCGGCGGCCCGATAAAGCTGCCGTTCCTGCCGACCTTTTTCGGCCTGATCGGCGGCGTCAAGACGATGGGCTTTCTCGGCCTGTTCATCGGCCCGGTGCTGATGGCGCTGCTGGTCGCTATCTGGCGCGAATGGCTGCGCGAGGTGGAACTGGCCGACGAGTCCGTCTCGGAGGTGCCCGCTGGACCGGAAAGCGTCCCGCCGCAGATAGAGATCGTCGCCACCGCGAAAAAGATTCAGGCCGGGTGAGAGACGGCAAGCGTTGCGCGGCGCTTGCGGCCCTCATGCAATTGCCACGCTGAATGCGCAACCAGCGCGACGATGAGGATCGCGCCGCCGATGAGGCTGTCGCGCGTTGGCGTTTCGGCAAAGATCATCCACACCCAGACCGGCGCCAGCACGGTTTCCAGCAGATAGAACATCGCCACTTCCGGTCCGGAAATGTATTTCGGCCCGTTGGCTAGGCAGAAGAACGAGATCGGCATGATGACGGCGCCGTCGAAAATGACCCACCACGGCGCGTTCACCTGAAAGCCTTCGCCTGAAACCATGAACACCGCCACGGCCAGGGGCAGGACGCAACCGACCAGCGAGGTGAAGCCCATGTCCTTGCCACTGGCGCGTGAGATGGTGATCGCCAGGGCAATGAAGAACGCCGAGCACAGCGCCATGAAATCGCCGAACAGGTGCCCGGTGCCGATCGAGCCGCCGACGATGATCAGCACGCCGAGGATCATGACCAGCATCGCCACCACGGTGCCCAGCCGCAATCGTTCCTTCAGGAACAACCATGACAGCAAAGCGGTGAAAACGGTGCTGAAGGCCAGGATGAAGACCAGATTGGCGGTCGAGGTGTGATAGACGGCGGTGACGAAAGTGACCGAGGTCAGCCCGTAGCATAGGGCCACCACGAGGCCCGTCCAGCCGGGGACGAGTTGCGGCGCATTCCTGCTCAGCGAGCGCCAGATGGCCCAGATGATCAGCGCCGCCAAAAGAGTGGAGCCGGTGCGCAACAACAGGATTGTCCAGGCGCCGCCATCCGCGAGCCGGATCAGCGGAATGTCTACGGTTAGTATCAACCCGCCAATGGCGGTGATGAGAAGACCTTTCTGGTGGTCGGTGTGGCCCATTTGGTGTTCGGAGTAGCCCTTCTGGGTGGGAGATGACATGCCGGTCTCACAATGTATGGGGAGGCAGGCCGCAAAATCGACCCGGCGCCTGTCTCCCAGCCACGCGGCGGCAAGACCAGCATCTCCTCCTTGAAAAAGTTTAGGGATGAATGGCAGAAGAAAAAAAGGTCAGCGCGAAACCGCTTCGTGGTCGTAGCGTTCCCAGCCCTTCGGGCCGAGATGCTCCTGCGGCATGAAGCGCATCTTATAATTCATCTTGCGCGAGCCGTTGACCCAGTAGCCGAGATAGACATGGGGCAGGCCCATCGCCCTGGCGCGGGCGATGTGGTCGAGGATCATGAAGGTGCCGAGCGAGCGGTCTTCAAAATCGGGATTGAAGTAGGAATAGACCATCGACAGGCCGTCGGCCATCTTGTCGGTAAGCGCCACCGCGATCAGCTCGCCCTGGCCCTTGCCGGTGATGAAAGTGTCGGGACCACGGCGCCGGTACTCGATGACCTTGGTGTCGACATGGGTGTCCTCGACCATCATGGCGTAGTCGAGCACTGTCATGTCGGACATGCCGCCGCGGCGGTGGCGGGCGTCGAGATAGGTTCGGAACAGCGAATATTGCTCGGTCGACGGCTGCGCGTCGTGCATGGCGCCGACAAGGTCCGAATTGTGTTGGATCACCCGCTTCATGTTGCGGCTGGCGGTAAATTCCTGGGCCAGGATGCGCACCGACACGCAGGCGCGACAGGTCTCGCAGGCCGGCCTGTAGGCGATGTTCTGCGAACGCCGGAAGCCGCCTTGCGTCAACAGGTCGTTCATCTCCGGCGCCTTGTCGCCGACTAGATGCGTGAACACCTTGCGCTCGAACTGGCCCTCAAGGTAGGGGCACGGCGACGGCGCGGTCAGGAAGAACTGCGGCGACTGGGTTGGATGCTGCGTCATCGAGCCTTGGGGATACTCCTATCGAATCGCTCTACCTTTGGCGCGGACGGCGAAAAATTCAACAGGATTATGCAGGCGTGGTTGACCGGACGCCTTCACATTTGCGGATAAGGTGCTGCTTTGACTCTTCGGAAGCGGTTTCAACGGCCGCTGCGGCTGACCACCGTGCCGAGCAGCAGGTCGTGCAGGGTGCGCTTGCGGTCGGAAAACAGCGTCACCAGCAGGATCAGCGGCGTCAGGATGACATTGCCGGCCCAGAAGAGAACCGAATGGACGACGGCTGTCAGCCCGTCGATGCGGGTGCCGTCGAGACGGTCGAGCCTGATGCCCATCATCTTCATGCCGGTGGTGGCCTGGTCGGCACTGCCCAGCGTGTTCCAGATATAGAGGATGGCGACGACCGGCACGAGAACGGAAAACAGCATCCAGCCGAGGCCGAGCGTCAACAGCCCGAGGAAGAACACCAGGATCGCGAACGGAATGGCGAGCAGCGCAACGATCAGGTAGTCGAGAATGAAGGCAAGGATGCGCCGCGTGCGCACGCCTTCATAAGCCCTGACGTCGTCGAGCCTGGTGGTGATGATTTCGCCGTCTAGAACGCGTGCGTTCATGTCATATCCTCGTAATCGGACCCGCAATAGGGTGCGGGCTCAATGCTGATGAAATGGTGAAGGCCCGCGGCGGAATCAAGCTCGGACCTTTCACCGGCCCGCTATGACGAAGTCGTGCCGAGCCTGGGGCTGAATCGGTTGAATTCCCAGCGCGGATAGCGTTAGCTTGCTGCGGTGCAACAAGACGCCGGGGACAGGGGCAATATGGACTACGACATGCTGGTCATCGGCAGCGGCCCTTCCGGGCGCCGCGCCGCGGTGCAATCGGCCAAGCTTGGCAAATCGGTGCTGGTGGTCGACAGGGGCCGGCGCCTCGGCGGTGTTTCCGTGCACACCGGCACCATCCCCTCGAAGACATTGCGCGAGACGGTGCTCAATCTCTCCGGCTGGCGCGAGCGCGGTTTCTACGGTCGCGGCTACCGGGTCAAGCAGGACATTTCGATCGGCGATCTGATCCAGCGCCTGCACAAGACCCTCGATCACGAGGTCGAGGTTCTGCAGCACCAGTTCATGCGCAACACGGTCAAGAGCGCGCGCGCCGCGGTCAAGTTCATCGGCCCCAACAAGGTCAGCCTGACGGCGGACAATGGCGACTACAGCGAGGTCGGTTTTGCCAACGCGTTGATCGCGGTCGGCACCCGCCCGCACCGGCCGCGCGACGTGCCCTTCGACAAGACCCGTATCTTCGACAGCGACGAGATGCTGGAACTCCACCATTTGCCGCGCACGCTGACAGTGATCGGCGCTGGCGTCATCGGCGTCGAGTACGCCACGATCTTCTCGGCGCTCGACGTGCCGGTGACGCTGGTCGAGCCGCGCAACACCATCCTCGATTTCGTCGACCGCGAGATCGTCGACGATTTCATCCATCAGATGCGCGACCGCGGCATGACGATCCGGCTGGGCAGCGCGGTCAATGTGATCGCGTCGAAACCAGACCATGCCGAGGTGACGCTTGCCGACGGCCGCACCATTCGTTCGGAGATGGTGCTTTATGCGGCAGGACGCAGCGGCAATGTCGGCGCGCTGGGCCTGGACGTGGTCGGCATCGAGGCAGACTCCCGGGGCCGCATCAAGGTCGATCCGCAGACCTTCCAGACCAGCGCGCCCAACATTTATGCCGCCGGTGACGTCATCGGCTTTCCGAGCCTTGCCTCCACATCGATGGAGCAGGGCAGGGTGGCTGCCTGCCACGCCTTCGGCGTGCCGTTGCCGCCGCCGCCGGAAACCTTTCCCTATGGCATCTACGCCGTGCCGGAGATTTCCACCGTCGGCCAGTCCGAGGAGCAGGTACGCGAGAGCGGCGGCGCGTATGAGGTCGGGGTGGCCCGTTTCCGCGAGACCTCGCGTGGCCACATCATGGGCGTGAACACAGGTTTCCTGAAACTTCTGTTCTCTGTCGAGACACGCCGCCTGCTCGGCGCGCACATAGTCGGCGAGGGCGCCACCGAACTCATCCACATCGGCCAGGCGGTGATCAATCTCGGCGGCACGGTCGACTTCTTCGTCAACAACACCTTCAACTATCCGACGCTGGCCGAAGCCTACAAGATCGCCGGGCTCGATGCCTGGAACAGGATGGGGCGGGGGTAGCGCGACAGGCTCGTCAATCCGCCTTTGTGATGACGATTGCCGGATCGCCCAGCCATTGCCTGACGATCGCCGCGTCGCGATCGCCGAATTCATGGCCCGAGGCGACAATTCGCGCGTCGACCTCGGCGCCATGCTGGCTGAGCAGGCTGACCAGCGCCGGCGCAAAGGGCGCGTAGGTAAGGTCGGCGGCTCCGGCAATGATCAGCACGCGCGCTCTGGACAACTCCGCGGGCGGCACGTCGTCGAGCACCGGCATCGGACGCAGCAGTGCAGCCCGTTCGATGAGATGCGGATGCATGAGCATCACGCTCGAAACCAGATTGGCGCCGTTCGAATAGCCGAGGAAAACCGTTCGGGAGAGATCGAGACCATGGCATTTCGCCGCTTCGGTGATGAACGTCGCGAAAGCGTCCACCTCGGTGCGGATGCTCTCCTGTTCGAAGCGCGTCGGCGTGATCCGCGTGAACCAGCGGAAACCCTCCTCCTGGGCGATGCGTCCACGTGCCGCCACCAGCACGGCGCGCGGTGCGATCTGTCGCCCGAGCGCCACCAGCGTCGTCTCGTCGACCCCCGATCCATGCAGCAGGAAAAGGCATTCGCCACTTGGCTTCATCGGCTTATAGAGGCGGTAGGAAAACGCCAGGTCGCGCCGCAAAAAGCCATCTTCCGGAGGTTTTTCCGCCATAGTTGCATCCTTTTGATTTCGTGACGTTTTTGTTCGTTTGCCGGCTTCAAAACGGAATATTTTCAGCCTCCTATAAAGTTGATCGAACCGGGCGCATTTCAATCCGTTTTTCGCTGGTATTGATCCCGCCGGGAGGAATCGAAGCGGTGCGCCGGTAAGGTCGCATTGCCGGGCATGAACAAACAGCTTTGAGGCCTTTTACCGATGACCATGCCAGTTTCGCCAGATCGTGGCACGCGTATCGCGGAACGCGATACGCGCATAGATGTGCTGCGGGCTCTCGCTCTGCTGACCATATATGTCGACCATGTGCCGGGCACCGCTTACGAGTACCTGACCTACAGGAATTTCGGGTTCTCGGATGCCGCGGAGGCCTTCGTGCTGATCTCCGGCATGTCGGTCGCTCTCGCCTATGGTGCAAAATTCCAGCCCGGAGGCCGGCTGCTCGCGACGCTTAAATTGTGGCGGCGCGCAGGCGTACTCTATGCCGCCCACATCGTCACGACGATGGTGGTGATGGCCATCTTCTGCGCTGCGGCGGTGTTCGCGAAGCGGCCGGACATTCTGGCAATGATCAACATCGAGCCGCTGATGAGGAACACGCCGCAAGTGCTGGTCGGCATCGTCACACTCGGTCACCAGCTTGGCTACAACAATATCC
>NZ_NWQG01000073.1:0-12586 GCF_002529485.1 Mesorhizobium sanjuanii | reverse complement strand
CTACACCAATATCCTGCCCGTCTATGCCGTGCTGCTTTTGATGACGCCGGTCTTCCTGCTGTTCATCGGCAGCAGGCCCCTGGCGACGCTCGCCGTATCCGGGGTTCTGTGGCTGGTTGCCGGAATCTACCAGATCGCTCCGCCGAACTATCCGGAGCCCGGCTTCTGGTTCCTCAACCCGCTGTCTTGGCAGTTCCTTTTCAACATTGGCCTGGCGGCCATGCTGCATGTCAGGCGCGGCGGCGCGATTCCGGTCAATCGCTGGCTGGTCGGCGCGGCGGCGACCTATGCCGCCGGGGCGCTTGTCTGGGTGCACAGCCCGCTCTGGGGGCACGTATCGTGGTTGGATTTGCCGGTGGTGCTGACCGGCTTCGACAAGACGTTCCTGTCGCTGCCGAGACTGCTGCACATCCTGACCGTCAGCTACCTGGTCGTGGCTATTCCATCCGTCTCGAACCTGTTCCGCACCAGCCGTGACCACCCGCTCGCCATATTGGGCAAGCGGTCGCTGCCGGTTTTCATCGCCGGCACGGTGATCGCCATGGCGGCGCAGGTGATGAAGCTGATCAATCCGGGTGGATTTGCCTATGATAGTCTGCTTATCGCGGCCGGCATCGCCATGCAGTTCGCGCTCGCCTATTATCTCGAATGGCTGTCGGGCATCGGTTGGAACGGCAAGAGCAAGCCGGTGCGCAGCGAGACATCGCCGGTGCGCACATCGTTTGGCGTGGGGTCAATGGTGACAAGTGCCAACTGACAAATCTGCTGGACTCAAACCCTTGTCGGCGGCGGTCCGGAGGAGGCCCTGACGACAAGTTCGACGTCGAGCGTTTCGCGCCGCACCGTGCCGTCGAAATCGAGGATCCGTCGCGCCGCCCTGCGGCCGATCTCGGCGATCGGCTGGGCAACCGTGGTGAGCGGAGGCTCGCAAAGCGCGGCGTCGGGCACGCCGTCGAAGCCGACGATCGAGACGTCGCGAGGCACCGCGAGGTCCCGCGCGTTCAGCCACTCGATCGCGATCATGGCAATCCGGTCCGACATCGCCAGGATGGCCGTTGGCGGCTCTGGCAAGGCGAAGATCGTTTCGAGGCCAGCCCTGGTGCTGGCTTCGTCGTTTTCGGTCTCGTAGACCGGCACCTTGGCGGTGTCGATGCCGAAACTTGAAAGCGCCTCGAAATAGCCGACGAGACGGTCGCGCGTTCCTGTGTAAACCGCAGCCTCGATCTGTTCGCGCGAAACAAGACCGGTTCTGTCATCGGCGAATTGCAGCGACAGCACGGCAAAGCGGCGATGCCCAAGCTGGGCCAGATGGCGCGCCGCCAGGCGGGCGCCGGCGACATTGTCGACGCCGATCGCCGAGACCGTGTCGTCCTGCGAGCCGAGTTCGAGAGCGACGAAGGGCAGCTTGCGTTCGCGCGTCAATTCGACCAGGCGCGGCCCTCCCTCGATGCAGAACAGGATGAAGCCGTCGACCAGCGCACTCTGGATGTTCCAGGCGAGTTTCTCCTCATTGCCGGCCGAAACGAGAGCGATGCCGGCACCCGTGGCATCGCACGCCTCGGAGATGCCGGACATCATGACGCGGGCAAAGGGATCGTCGAAGAAATAGGAGAGGGGCTCGGTCGTGGCGACGCCGATCGCGTTGACCTTGCCGGCGCGCAGCAATCGGCCCTTGGGGTCGGGGCCGGCATAGCCCATCGCTTCCGCTGCCGCCTTGACCCGCTCGCGCACTTCCTCGCGCACGATCTCGGGACGGCTGAAGACGTTGGAAGCGGTGCCGTGCGAAACACCGGCGGCCTTGGCGATGTCGGCCAAGCGGATCGGTTTTGTGTTGCCCAGGATGCGTGGCGCCATGTTTTTGCTTGCCTCCGGATTCCCACGTAGCACTTTTGTTGGATCGATTCAAATTTTTGCTTGACTCTGGTTGGTCGCGAGCTATTTTTGAATCGATCCAAACACGTTTCCGATGCTCGTGTTGGACCGAGACGAGAGGAGGGTGCGATGCATCCCGTCAACTATCTGTTTGAAGACATCTACCGCAATGACTGGAACATCAGATCGGACGCGGTGACCCAGAAACGCCGCGGCAAATTAAGCCCGTGGGTTCGCGATCTGCGCTTCCTGGTGGAACGCAAGCTGAGCTGATCGGCAAGGCATTTTCGTGCCTGTCGATTGGATCGATTCAATTTCTAGAGAAGCCCGAGAGGAGACTAAGCCATGCATCCCGTCAGCTATCTGTTCGAGGACATCTATCGCAACTATTGGGGCATCTCGCCTGCCTCCCGCCGGCCGGAGCGGCTGCGTTTGACCAAGGTCGCGCGCAATCGCGAACCGCTTGTCCGGCCGGAGCGCAAGCAGGATTGAGCCGCACCCTTGGCGGACCTGCCGCGTCAGGGACGCGGGCGCATCAGTGCCGAGGCGGCAATCACCAGCCAGCCGCCGATGAGCAACGTGCCGCCGATCGGCGCCGACATCGGGAAAAGCCGCGAGCCAATGAAGTTCCGGGCGAGAAGGTCGCCGCAGAACAAGACAAGCCCGACGAGAAGGATGAGGCTTCCGGCCTGCAGGATCCGATTTGCCCCAAGCAGTCCGATGGCCAGGAAAACCGGCGCGTGCATGATGAGGAAGGACGCGGCCGTGCCGACGAAAGCACCGCCCAGATGCGCCGCGGCGGCCGACAGCGCCACGCCAGCCGCACCGCATAGGCCGCCGGCCAAGACAAGTATGCGGCTCGTGCCGCTTGTTGGGTATTCGGCCGTGCTCATGCTGGGGTGCCTCCGTGAATTGCCAAACGACAAATATGGCCTTGTCGGACCGGGTATTGTCTCGGTTTGAAGTTCAGCTGATGAAGTAGCGATAGCCGAGCCACGCAGCCAGTGCGACCGATGCGCCCCAGACGCAGGCGATCACCACGGCGGCGGTTCTGCTCATCGGGCGCTCGGCGGCAAGCGCGGCTGCGGCTCGATGTTCCGCCAAGACCTCCGGCGGGATCATTTTCACCACGGCCAGAATGCCGAGCGGCACGATTATCGCGTCATCGAGATATCCCAGCACCGGTATGAAGTCGGGAATGAGGTCTATGGGCGACAGTGCGTATCCGGCGACACATAGCGCCAGCGCCCTTGCGTACCAAGGTGTGCGAGGATCTCCGGCTGCGAGATAAACAGCATGCGCGTCTCGTTTGATCCTGCGTGCCCAGTCTTTCAATCCATTTTTCATCGGACAGGTTTATCCGCAAAAGGATGGCTGCCGACAGTTTAAACCGGAACAGCGGGACCGTGTCAGGATTTGCCGGCTTCCGCCAGCATGTCGCGCGCCCGGCGCGACTGGACCAGCCAATTATACGCAGCTCCACCCGCCATCAGCACGGATGTGCCGAGAAACACGGCACGCATGCCGAAATGACCGCCGACGAAGCCGCCGAGCAGCGGCCCTGCGACCTGCCCGACATATTGCGCCGAGATGGACAGACCCAGCACATTGCCGCCGACGCCGTCGGGAACATTATGGCGGATGACGCTGGTGATGCAGGGCAGGAGGCCGCCAAGCGCCAGGCCCATCAGGAAGCGCAGGCCGATGAGCTGCCAACCCTGGGTGACGAAGGCCTGCGGGATCAAGAGCAGCGCCGAGACGGCAAGGGCTGCGACGATGACATTCCAGTGCCCGATGCGGTCGGCGAACTTGCCGAGCCGCGAGGCCGACAGGATGGCGCCGAGTGCTGCCGCCGACATGACGACGCCGGAAAGCAGGGTGACCCGGCTTTGATCTTCGATGAGCTGCTGGACATAGACCGTGATGATCGGTTCGATCGACATGGTGGCGAAACTCAACAGCATGCCGGTCGCCAGCATGGCGACGACGGGCCGCTTGTCCGGAATCTGCGCCCAGCCGCCCTTCGGCTTCCCGGTCGATGTTGCCTTGTCGACTGCCGGGCGAGGGTTTTCCTTGATGAGGAAGGTCGTCGCCAGGAAGGCCAGGAAGATAACGCCGCCCGCGAGCAGGAACGTGGCGCGGATGCCGATCACCGGCGGCAGTGCGCCGCCGAGCAGGGGGCCGACTAGCGCACCGGCGGTGATGCCGGCCGACAGCACGCCGAGCGCCCAACCTGAACGGTCCTTCGGCGTCTGCATGGCGACGAGAATGGTGGAGCCGGAGGAATAACCGCCGGCGAAACCGATCAGCAGGCGCAGCAGCACCAGTTGCCACACACTCTGCACCATGCCGGTCAGCGACATGCAGATGGCCATGCCGAAACTTGCCCGCACCAGCATCAGCTTGCGGCCATAACGGTCGCCCAGCCGTCCCCAGAGCGGCGCTACCAGCGCGGCGGCAAAGAAGGTGGCGCCATAGGCGATCCCGGACCACTGCACGATGGCTGCGTGGCCTTCGGCGCCAAGCTGTTCGACGTAGAGCGGCAGGAAGGGCAACAGCAGGGTCATTGCGATGAGCGTGCTGAACGAACCGGCAAAGCACACGGCGAGATTGCGCCGCCAGTGGACGTTATAGCTGCCGTGTTCGGTGTTGCCCTGCGCCATGTCTGCCTGCGCCATTTCTGTCCTGCCGGTATCGGACTTGTTGCGGATACCAAATTGGGATACCAAGTTGGTATCCGTCATGGACTTCAACCCAGCCGCTGTCAATGCGGCCGCCACGAATGGGACCACGATGTCGCAGATGCACAATGTCGAGAGCCAGCTTCGCGAGATGATCCTCGGCCTCGAGATTGGTCCGGGCGAGCGTTTGACCGAGCGCTGGATCGAAAGCCGGTTCGGCGCCTCGCGTACGCCGGTCAGGGCAGCGCTGCTGCGGCTCGAGACCGAAGGGCTGATCTGCCGCGACGGGCGCGGCTGGACGGTCTCGCCCATCAACCTCGCCGAACTCGAGCAGATCGCGGTCTATCGCGAAGCGGTCGAGGTCGCCGCGCTAAGGCTGACATGCGCGCTGGAGGATAGAAGCGGTGTCGATGTCATCGAAGCGATGCTCGACTCCTGCGATGCCGCCACGCCACGCGAGGAATGGCACCGCGTTGGCATGGATTTCCACATCGAGTTGGCCCGCCTGTCCGCCAACGAGTTCCTGTTCAGGGCTGTCCGCGATGCGATGACACGGCTGTCGCGCGCCCGTTGGCTGGAGGTTCGCGACGAGGCAGCGCTCAGCCGTGCCTGGGCCGAGCACCATGCCATTCTGGCGGCGATGCGGACTGGCAATGCCGATGAGGCGGCGCGCCAACTATCGGCGCACATCGTCGGCAGCCGCGACCGGCTTGTAACGTCGCTGCGCAATGACCGGCGCGGCCTGCGCGCCAGGGGATTTGCCGTCGTTGCCGCTTGATCTCACCGGGCATGGGCAGGGCGCGTCGCGCAAAAGCCGGTGCGCGTACGTGAAGCGCACTTTCACCCTCGCTTCGCGAGCGGCGATGGCGTAAGAGCGGCGATGGAAAACAACCGATTTGAAACACCCGTGACCGTCAAGTCGGCCGCGGACGGGACCAACCAGCTCTTGCGCACGGCTCGGGAGGCTTCAGATTACCTCCTGAACAGCTGGCCCGGCAAGCGCAGTCCCAAGCATCGCGAAGCGCTACAGGCCTGCCACGATGCACTGGCCGGCGACAAGCCGGCGATGAACGCAAGGCGCGCCTTCATCGCCGCGGCTCGCGAAGTCAACGTCTTCGTCAGCGACAAGACCCCGGCCTGAAGCAGGCGAAACCCAGCGCGGAACCGGCCCGCTTCGTAGGCCGAATGCTCTCTATTTCGCCGATTCCGCCTCGGTTTCGGACCTGGTGTCGTCCTCGGGTTTCGAACGCTCCCTGGCGGCGACCTTGGCCGCCAGCTTTTCCGCCTTTTTGGCGGCCTTCTGCCGGTCGCGCTCCTTGCGTTCGTGATCGTAGTTCGGTGCTCGCGCCATATCGCTTCCTTTCACTGTGCTTGACCCTGCCTAGGAGCATTGGACTGCAAATACAACACCGCAAGCGGCGATCGGCTGCATGGCAGGCGGCAAGTCCGGTTCGGGCTTGCAAGATGGCTGGCACGATGATGTAGGAAAGGCTGGGGTACAGACGCCGACAGCCGCCAAACCAGTTTGAACCAAGTGACCGATGGTCACGCTTCAAAGAAACGCACAGAAGCTGTTCTACCATGCGCGCAATGTCCTGCGCGATATTGCCCCTCACGCACTGTTTCGCCGCCGGCTTACCGGGACGGCTCGACCAGGCCAGACTTTCGGACCGCTCGGTGCGCCCGTGCTAAACTCCGAGCGTGGCAATTGATGTTGATCTCGGCATTCATCAGGCGTACGGGACTCATCAGGCGTACGGGGCCGCAGGATTCATTATGCCTCAAGAACAGAGAATGAATATTGCACTGCTGAATTACCCTAACACCAACAATATTGGAGACAATATACAGACGCTTGCTGTCGCGCAGCACATCGATCAGGAATACAGCCTGGTCGACCGTGACTTCTCGCATCGATATGATGGCAAGCCGTGCGTCGTGGTCATGAACGGATGGTTCACGCATGAGCCGCAGAACTGGCCACCTGCGCCAGCGATCACGCCGATCTTCTTCGGCTTTCACCTGACCCCGAAGGCCGCGTCCGTGTTCGAAAAGCATAAGGCATATTTCAAGCGCTTTGCGCCGATCGGATGCCGAGACCAAGCGACGGCCGAAACTATCAAGTCATGGGGTGTCGATGCCTATGTGAGCGGCTGTGCGACGATGACATTCCCGGCCCGAACGAAGGAACCTGCCGAGCCGAAGGTGATCCTGGTGGATCAGAAACGGCGCCACTTCGCACGGTCGGATCGCAAGCGGGCTAGCCAGATCGGGCACATTTTGCCGTTTCCGATGGCGAGCGAAGTCAGATTTGAGGCGGCAAGGAACCTGCTCGACTTCTACCGACTCAATGCGGGCCTCGTCGTCACGAGCCGCATTCACAGCGCTATGCCTTGCGCAGCGATGGGCATCCCGGTCGTTTATACCGGTCGTCGCGACGGCCGGACTGCGATCATCGACCTGATCGGTATCCCGTCGGTTCGAACAAAGTGGTTCCCGCAAACGCGCATCGAAAGCTTTCCGGTACGCCAGCCGGCATTTGATGACGTGAAAAAGCGCATCACCAGTGACCTTCACGCGCGTTTAGAAGCCCATGGCGTGAAGGTGAAAGTCCCGACGTCGCTTTAGCTGCTCGCGCTCGCCCGCCATCTGGCCGCGAGGACTGACACGTCCCGCGCTTCACAGTCTCAAAAACCGCAGCTTGGGTGGCATTGATGGCGATGAAGGCTGGCGCGTTGCAGTCAGCTAAATTGCAGATGGCCGCTTACTAGAGCGTTGTTGCCGCTATGGGGGCGGATGTTGAGACCGCTAATCGAACATCACACGGCCCTGTGGAGCATTGATGCGGCAGGCCGCACGCTCTTCGGAAATACGTGCGAGGTCGCCACCGTATTCGATTAGTGGATGACGAACGAGCTTATCTTCGATCATGTCGGCAATACCCGAGAATCCCGTTTGGAGGCTATCTCTACGGGATTTATCATGCCAAACACGCATTTCATCCTTGTTGATCAGGAACATTACAAGGACATCCCGCTCGATCGTCGTTGAGAAACCGTGATAAGAATAAAAATGGGGAACGAATACACAAACAGAGTTTCTCCGGAAATTTGCCCCATATACAGGCTTTAGTTCTTTATCATAAAGAACGGTAGCATTCTTTTTTTCTTCTTCTTCATCTACCGGAATGGTTGGGAAATAAAATACGAATGACATATATTTTGGTGGAATATCAACATGTACATTTTGAAATTTATCTGGAGTACAGAACACAAATTCAAACTCATTCTCATGAATATCGACGAAATCAACAAGATCGTCCGACGGCTTGTAATAGAATTTCTCAAACAGTGCTCGCTTAACGTTACGATCTTCAAACAACGCGCGAAACTGGAGGATTTCCACATCTCGCGATTCAATCAACGGATACCGGCGATTGACAAACGCCTTGCTGTCCTGTTTGCGCGTCTGAAGTTTTCCCGAGTTCTTGTACTCCACCATCCGCGCCTTCAGCGCCTCGTAGAAGGCTTCCGGAAAGAGATGATCGATATAGAGATGGTAGAACGGAGCCTCGCCGACGGCAGTCAGCGCTATACGCTCAAGCACGTGCGCGCGTAAATCCGTGTATTCGGGCCCGAACGCCTGGGGGTCAATCGACATGCGATCGACTATAGGCTGTTCTCCCTTCAGTCCCAGAAGTCTCCGAAGCATACGCCCCCCTCGATACGGTAGTCGCACACAAAAACCCCAAGTAGTCCCTCGTTTGCCAAATTGACGACGGTTTCGCAAGAGGTTTTCCTCGAGAAGCTAAACATTGTGGGCTGCAACCTCGCGAGATCGAGGGACATTCGGTTGCCCGGCATCCGAATGCTCGGCAACAACCGCGCTGAACTGTTCAGCGAAGACCAGTTAGAACTAGCCCGAAAAATTCATGAGGGCTGGCACATGTGGCACAAGCCGTTGAAGCACAGGCCGCCGCCGGCCGGTTCGCCGCTCGCGAAGCTTTATGCCGAGTTCGCGTCTGAACGGCTTTGTTGCGAAGGATGGCGGCCTCTATCCTGTCGGGCCCGATCTTCTTGTTCGCCTCGGCACGGCTTGGATCGGTCGGCTTGTGCCAGATATGCAGTACCAAGTGCCGGAGCGACGGATGACACCTTTATCTTGCACGCGGAAGACGAAATCGATGTCCCCCGAGCCGTGCGCAAAAGGCGCAATGCCATCGGCAGGATGCTGAAATAGCGGCCGGTATTTGGTTTTACTTGAACGCGGCGAGCGCAATGAGGATGGGTGCGGGTGCCGAGGACGTGGTCCACCTCATTGCGCGATCGGCGCAGCCAAACCGGTTGGCACCGCCACGAAAATGATTCTGAACAGGCACCAACATCGCACGATCCGCTGAAGCGCCCGTGTTCATTGACGGTGTTTGAAGGCTAACGGGGAGAGATTGTCGTTTTCTTACTTTCAATTCCCGAAACGCGCTCGGGATATCGTACGGCCATCATCAGCCGATCCGCATGCTCGGCAAAAACCGCGCTGACCTGTTCAGCGTCGAACAGGGATCTTCGGCGGCGTTTCTCGTCGTTGGCGAGGAAACCCGTTATGGCATCAAGCTTTCGAGTAAACCGTTTGAGAACGAACCGCGCCTGCCGGGCAAAATGACCAGCCCAAGGCGTGTCCTTTGCGAGATGGCGATAGATGGCCAACGCTTCCAACTCGACACCGACCGGGCGGTTCGACCACGGCTTGCCACGCGTGAAATGCCGTGCAAATGCCTTGTCGAATCGTACCTGGCTGGTGAAATTCGTCATGACGTTCCAGTAGGGGTGCATCGTCTGCCATCTGTCTTCAAAAGCGACATTGAGTGCACCTTGGTCCATATTGTCGATGCGCTGCGAGGCGAGTTCTCGAGTCCTCTGCAATAGCCCCTCTCGCCGCACCATGGGCATGTTGAACACCAGCACGCCCGCATTGAATTTCGGCGCGCCGGGCTTCATCGGCAGGCGTCGGCGATACTTCGTGTCGAAATAGCATTGCTCATCATGAGCGGCCAATAATGGCGCATGCAGTTGTGTGTTGGCGAGGTCGACTATCGATCGATTAAAAAGGACGTCGCTGTCGGCATAGACAATATGATCATAAGGCTCGAATTCAGCCAACTGGTCCGCGAACAGTCTGATATAGGTCGCCAAGGTCAGATGGCCCGGATCAAAATTCCTCGCCTCCATGAACTTCGACACGTCAAGGATACTGACTGCGGACCCTAGTAATCGGTCACCGACCTCCAGGTCTTCCGTGCTGACACCCATCTGAAGGATAAAGCCCTTGATAGGGCCGGATACATCCAATACACGGCGCGCGGCTAAGCAGGCGTACGGGAAATAGTTTTGATCTGCAGCGAAAAAGAAACACGGATTTTGCGACATATTGTGAACGTCCCAGCAGCAATCAGACGTCTATCCGGCCAGCATGTACAGATGCAATAGCCTTTGGGGCATAACACGTGCCGAATTCTGATGGATGAGCCGGTGATGCGGGTTTCACGCGGTTCCGGGTTGCAAGATGGCTGGCACAATGTAGGACAGAAACCGGGTATCAAATAGCAAGACGATTTTTCTTCCAAGTGACCGATGGCCACGCTTCAAAGAAACGCACAGAAGCTGTTCTACTATGCGCGCAATGCCATGCGCGACATCGCTCCGCAGGCACTGTTTCGTCGCCGGCTTGCCGGCTTGCTCGACCAGGCCAGACTTTCGGACCGCTCGGTCCGCGGGCGCCTCAACTATTACAACAGGCTGCAGGAGCCTTTCACGCCGAGCCCCGATGCCGTGCCGGTCAGCCGGCTGCCGACGGACCGGAGCATGTATTATTACGATCTGAAGGAGTTTACCCGCTACTTCGATCCCGGTCTGCTCATCGACCTCGAATTCGGCGACGTCATCGAAGTGCCGAAAATGCCCTCGATCGTGAAGGATCGGCCGATTGCCGGCGACAACAAGAACGGCGTTCTGTTCAAGCTCAACAAGTTCCGTCATTTCCACATGCCCGCCGACGATATTGCTTTCGCCGACAAGCTTCCGGCCGTGGTCTGGCGCGGCGAGCTCAACAACCCGATACGCACCTTGCTTCTGGAGGTCGCCCGCGACCTGCCGTTCTGCGACGTCGGCACGCCCAAACGCACAGCGGCGGCGGAGTATCGCAAGCCCTATTTAAGCATCGACCAGCAGCGGCGCTATCGCTACATCATTTCGCTCGAGGGCAATGACGTCGCGACCAACCTCAAATGGATCATGAGCTCGAATTCGCTGTGCCTGATGCCGCCGCCGACATACGAGACATGGTTCGCCGAAAGCGAGCTCGTGGCTGACGTCCACTACGTGCCGCTCGCTCCGGATTTCTCGGATCTCGCCGAACGGGTGCAATATCTCGAACGGCACCCGGCTGAGGCCGAACGCATCGTTGTCGCGGCCAATGCCTATTGCCGAAAATTCGCCGATGAACCGACCGAGCAGGCGATCTGCCTGCTCGTCCTCTATAAATATTTCGTTCTCAGCGGCCAGGTCGAGCCCGACGCGGAGGTCTGGCGCACCATTTCGGCATAGCGCCTGGGGGATTGAACCCAGGGGGATTGGACCTTGTCTGCCACTATTCCCGGTCGAGAACCAGATCGGCCGGCCCAAACCGGTCCTTTGCTGTCTGTTGCTGGTGCCAGTAGGGGTAGAGCACAGGCGGGCGGCTGACGGCATCGAGCCGTGCGCGGTCGTCGTCGGTAAGCACCAGGCTTGCGGCGGCGAGATTGTCCTTGAACTGCGCTTCGGTCCGTCCGCCGATCACCAGCGAACTGACGGCTGGCCGGCCAAGCAGCCAGGCAAGCGCCACCTGCGCCGCGGACACACCATGGTTCTTGCCGATATAGGCAAGCACGTCGACGATCCGCCATAGCCGGTCCTCATCGCGGATTGGCGGTTCCGACCAGCCGTTGAGCTGGCGGGCTGTGGGGCTGTCGCGGTTGTATTTGCCCGACAGCAATCCACCGGCGAGCGGGCTCCACACCAGCACGCCAAGCCCCTGGTCGACCGAAATCGGCAGCAGTTCATATTCGGCTTCGCGCGCTTCCAGAGTGTAGTGGATTTGCTGGGTGATGAAGCGCGACTGGTTGTGGCGGTCGCTGATGCCAAGCGCCTTCATCACCTGCCAGCCGGAGTAGTTGGAGCAGCCGGCGTAGCGGACCTTGCCCTGGGCTACGAGCGTGTCCATCGCGGCGATGGTTTCCTCCAAGGGCGTCGTGCCGTCCCATTCATGCAGGAAATAAATGTCGATGACATCGGTGCGAAGGCGCTTCAGGCTCCTTTCGCATTCGCGGATCAGATGGTAGCGCGACAGGCCTTCGTCGTTGGGGCCCTTGCCGATCCGCATGCGCGCCTTGGAGGCGATCAGCACGTCGTCCTTGCGCTTGCCGCCAAGCGCTTCGCCGATGATCTCCTCCGAAAGCCCGTTCGAATACACATTGGCTGTGTCGATGACGTTGATGCCGGCATCGATGCACAGATCGATCATCCGGCGCGCCTCTTTGAGATCGGTCTTGCCGACCGCCGAAAATGCGCCGGCGCCGCCGAAGGTCATGGTGCCCATGGTCAATGTCGAAACCTTCAGCCCGGACCGGCCGAGAGTGCGGTATTCCATGTCAGGTCCTCGCAATGCGTTGAAGAGGGCGTCTGCCAGGCCGCCCGGAATGAGACACGTATTTGTAGGATAATTCGCGCGGCTTGTCGCCCCTCGTCGCGCAAAGACCGTTCAAGTCTCGCTGATCGGTGGTGGCGATCGGCACATTGGTTCTCTGCAATAAAACCGTCATTGCCGGTCTATATTGAAGTCGGCTCAAGGTGTCCCATCGGCAGCCGGCAGGCCGGGATCGAGGGCGCCGGACAAAGCCGGCAGGCTTGCATACGGAGCAGCGCAAAATGACTGAGACAAGACAGAACGCCCCGGCCCGGGACTGGCTGGAAGCGGAACTCGCCGACACGCTCGATGAAGAC
>NZ_NWQG01000072.1:0-7687 GCF_002529485.1 Mesorhizobium sanjuanii | reverse complement strand
GTCGGAGCCGGCGCTGTCGCTGGAAATCGCAAAAATCTACAAGAATTCGCATCCGCCATCGATCGATCGCATGCAATATTTTCGCGACCTGATCGCGCTGCAGTCCGAACTGATCAAATTGCAGTCCTGGGTGGCCTACCACAAGAAGAAGCTGGTGGTGATCTTCGAGGGCCGCGACTCGGCCGGCAAGGGCGGCGTCATCAAGCGCATCACCCAGCGGCTCAATCCGCGCATCTGCCGCGTCGTCGCGCTGCCGGCGCCGACCGAGCGCGAGAAGTCGCAGTGGTATTTCCAGCGCTACGTTCCGCATCTGCCGGCCGGCGGCGAGATCGTGTTGTTCGACCGCTCCTGGTACAATCGCTCCGGCGTCGAGCGGGTGATGGGCTTCGCCCAGCCGGATCAGGTCGAGGAATTCTTCCGCGATGTGCCGGATTTCGAACGCATGCTCGTCCGTTCCGGGGTGACGCTGGTCAAATACTGGTTCTCCATCACTGACGAGGAGCAGCAGATGCGCTTCCTGATGCGCATCCACGATCCGATGAAGCAATGGAAGCTGTCGCCGATGGACCTTCAGTCGCGCGTGCGCTGGGAACAGTACACCAAGGCCAAGGAAGAGACTTTCGCCCGCACCAACATCCCGGAAGCCCCCTGGTTCATCGTCGAAGGCAACGACAAGAAGCGGGCACGGCTGAACTGCATCGACCATCTTCTCAAGCAGATGCCCTATGAGGATGTCCCGCATGAGGAGATCACGCTGCCGGAGCGTGTCTTCAATCCCGAATACGAACGCCAGGTGCTGCCGCGCGAGCTCTACGTGCCGGAGAAGTATTGACGGCCAGAGCTGCCAATCTCCCCCTTGTGGGGCGAGATTGCACCTCATCACGGCTTTCGCAAACCCTTCGACGCTGCATTGTAACTGTTTACGCCCGCTCGATAATCACATGCGTCGCCAGCGCCGTCGCTACCTGCTCGCTGCATCGGTAGCCAAGCCTGGGTATGTCGATGCCGGCAAAAAGGTTCTCTCCCGAGCCGAGCATTATCGGCGATATCGCCAGATGCATCTCGTCGATGAGCTTTTCCCTGAGATATTGCCGGATCGTGGCGACGCCACCGCCGACCCGTACGTCCTTGCCGCCAGCCGCCACTTTCGCTTGTTCAAGCGCCGAATGAATGCCGTCGGTGACGAAATAGAAAGTCGTTCCGCCATCCATGACGATGGGATCGCGCTTGTGGTGGGTCAGTACGAAGACCGGCACATGATAGGGCGGGTTGTCGCCCCACCAGCCTTTCCAGCTATCGTCAGGCCATTCGCCGCGGATCGGCCCAAACATGTTGCGGCCCAGGATCCAGGCGCCGACATTCTCGAAGCTGCGCGCCGCGAACGCCTCGTCCGTGTCCGTCGTTCCGCCATCTGCGCCGAGCACCATCTTGCGGAAGGTGCGGGTGCCGATCATCCATTTGTGCAGGTCTCCCCCGCCGACACCGAGCGGATTGGTGACGTCCTGGTCAGGCCCGGCGCCGAAGCCGTCGAGCGACAGGGTGAAAGCATTGACACGCAGCTTGGACATAAGAGCCTCCTAAACCAGTTGTAAATTGCAATCAGTTTCGTTATGGCAAGCTGATTGCGAATTGCAAGCGGTATTTTTCGAGCGCCATTGGGCAGTGGGCGACCGTACCAACGATCGCAATCGTTGGTCCTTCGGTCAGACGCCACGTCAGGGGTGAAATTTGCAAGGATCCTGTTCTCAACCGGCGCACGGAGAGGAGCGCGTCATTTGCCGCGTTCCTGAACAGATGCTTCGAGAATACGTTCAACGGCAACACGTAGCGGCGGCAAGTTGTCCGTCACGACGGCCCAGACGATGGCATCGGAAGTCTTGTGATATTCGTGACGCAAAACATTGCCTATTCCGCGAACCTGTTTCCAGGGAATTTCCGGTGCAAGAGCGGTCAATTCGTCCGGGATGTGCCGGGTGGCTTCGGAGATGATCTCGATGCCACGTTCGATGCCATGGCGAAGCAGCCAGTCGCCACGGAAATCTTCCAGAGTCTTTCCTGCGGCGGCAGCACTGATGCCATCCAACGCCGCTATGATCTCAACGAGGATCGGCTCGAGCCGACGCCCTGCCATTAGAATATGCGCACGGCTGATCGTTCGATATCGGCCTTCAACATCGGATTGAGGCTATCGCGTGTGGTGATGTCGATTTCCGTCGACATCTTCTCTTCCAGAAATTGTTTGATGCCAACCAGATCGATCAGGGAAAAGCGTCGGGATGGGTCGTAGTCGATGAAGAGATCGAGATCGCTGTCCGGATTTGCATCGCCTCGCGCCAGCGAACCGAATAGGTAAAGTGAAGTAGCGCCCATGCCCCTTATGGCATTTGCGTTTCTCTGCAACTGTTTGATGACCTCGGTTCTGCTCATCGCTTCATTCTAGCGGATTTCATGAAAATTCCAAACGGCACTACCCCCTCAGCATCGCCGCCACTTCCGGCGCGAAATAGGTGAGGATGCCGTCGCAACCGGCGCGCTTGAAGGCGAGCAGCGATTCCAGCATCGCCTTTTCGCCATCGATCCAGCCATTGGCGCCGGCGGCCTTGATCATCGAATATTCGCCCGACACCTGATAGGCGAAGGTCGGTACCCGGAACTCGTCCTTCAGCCGCCGGATGATGTCGAGATAGGGCAGGCCGGGCTTGACCATCAGCATGTCGGCGCCCTCGGCTAGGTCCTGCTCGGCCTCGCGCACCGCCTCGTCGGAATTGGCGTGGTCGATGTAGTAGGTCTTCTTGTCGCCCTTGAGCAGGCCGGCGGTGCCGACCGCCTCGCGGTATGGGCCGTAGAAGGCGGAGGCGAACTTCGTCGCGTAGGACATGATCGCCACGTCGGCAAACCCATTGGCATCGAGTGCGTCGCGAATAGCGCCGATGCGGCCGTCCATCATGTCGGAAGGCGCGATGATGTCGGCGCCCGCCGCCGCCTGGATGACGGCTGCTGCCGTCACCTGTTCCACCGTCTCGTCATTGACGATGATGCCGTCGCGCAAAATCCCGTCATGGCCATGCGAGGTGAACGGATCGAGCGCCGCATCGGTGATGATGCCGATCTCCGGCACCGCATCCTTGATGGCGCGGGTGGCGCGGTTGATGATGTTTTCCGGGTCGAGGATGTGCGAGCCGGTCTGGTCGCGCAGGCGAAGTTCGACATTGGGGAAGGTGGCGATCGCTGGAATGCCGAGCCTTGCGGCGCGTTCGGCTTCCTTCACGGCGAGGTCGAGCGACAGGCGGAAGACGCCGGGCATGGCTGCGATCGGCTCGCGCACTTGTCTGCCGTCGACGACGAAGATCGGCCAGATCAGATCGTCGACCGTGAGTCGGTTCTCCTGGACGAGGCGGCGCGACCAGTCGGCCTTGCGCATGCGTCGCAGACGGCGGCTGCCGGTGATTTCGTCGACGCTGCGCGCGCCGGCTGCCTTTGCGGGGGTGAATTTGTTCATCGCTTAACTCCGGATCGGCCAGCTTTTACCACGAGGCCGTGCCGCTGACCAATGCGACACGTTTGTGCCAGGCTCAGCGCAGTGCATATCGATGCAGGCCGACATCACCCTGAATGTCGGCAAAAGCTAGTCCGGCGGGCCGTTGCCCGATAGTACCTGCGCCGCACCCCGCATGCCGACACGGAATGCCTCATCGAAGCTGACGCCGCGCACTTGCCAGCTATAGGTCTTGCCGCTGGTCTCCAGCCGCCAGTCGGCGATCCAGCCAAGTTCCTTGTCGCTCCAGACAATGCTGCCGGCCAGCGCCTGGTCGGCGCCGGCCTGTCTGGCGGCCTTGTCCAGCGTCGCCATATCGGCGTCGCGCAGTGTCGTAGCGTCCAACCCGGATCCGGAGAGCAGCGACGTCTGGGGAAATGCAATCCGTATGGCCAGCGGATCGGCGGCGTTCACGAAGGATTCGCGCATCAGCGCGCCGGGCCTATCATCGGCGGCCAGCGCGAAGTGCCTTGCGCCTTGCTCCGTCGCAAGAAAGATCGCGAGGTGCGGCCGCTCGGCAAGCCACGGCTTGCTGCCGAGCGACGCCAGCACCGGGTCGATCGCCTCCGGCCTGTAGAGGCAGGTGAGATCGTGTGGCCGGTCGTGGGTACCTTGCTCGTCATGGATCGGAATGCCCTCCATCCGGTCGCGGTAGCGGAATTCGGCTACGAAACTGCCGGCCCTGTCGCGTAGCGCAGCCATCTCGGGTTTTTTCGGCAGGCGCTGATCACCGGAGACCCTGACCAGAACCGAATCCAGGCAGGCCTTGAAGCCGACCTGGCGATTTTCCTCGCCTTGGCCGGTAACGATGGTCTGCGCGCGATAGAGGTCGTCACCGGCCAACGCAGAACGGGCCGTCGAAGCAACGGCTGTCAGACCGATCACCATGAGCACGAAGCGCGAAAATCCAGGCATGGTTCAACGTTCGGTTTGAAAAAGCGGCTAACCCCTAGCATCAGGTGCCGGCGGTGGCCAAGGCAGCAGGATTGCGGCCGTTGCCATTGACGCACCCATGCGCCAGCTTTAGCACTTCAGTCCCGCAGGCGCGGGGAGGGATTCTCTGGCGATGGATTTTGACGGAGGCGACGAAATTCGCTTCGAACATGTGGGTCGGGCTGGCGTCGTCACGCTGACGCGGCCGCAGGCGCTCAATGCCGTCACGCATCGCATGGTCAAGGCACTCGACAGGGCCCTGCGCGCTTGGGAGCGGGATGACGAGGTCGATGTTGTCGTCGTCAAGGCAGAGGGCAGGGCGTTTTCCGCGGGCGGCGACATCCTCCATATCTACGAAGCCGGCCGCGAGGGAAAGCCGCCGGTCGAATTCTTCGCCGACGAATACCGGCTCAACGCCCGTATCGCACGGTTCAGGAAACCGTATCTCGCGCTGATCGACGGCATCGTCATGGGTGGCGGCGTCGGCATCTCGTTCCACGGCTCGCAGCGGGTCATGACCGAGAACGCCCAGTTCGCCATGCCTGAAGTCGGCATCGGCTTTTTCCCGGATGTCGGCGCCAGCCACCTCCTGCCGGGCCTCGGCGGCAGCTTCGGCATGTATCTGGCGCTCACGGGAAACCGCATCCGCCACGGCGACGCACTCTGGTCGGGCCTGGCGACGCACACGATCAAGGCGCAGGATCAGGCCGGCTTTCTCGACCGTCTGGCCGCGACCGGCGACCCGGAATCGGTGCTGCGCGGCTTTTTTGTTCCGGCAAAGCGCGAGACGGACAGGTCGGTGCTGGAGGTGATCGCCCGCCATTTCGCGCAGCCGTCGCTGGCCGATATTGTCGGCAGCCTGGAACGAGCGGCCGCAGCCGACGATTTCGCGGCAAAGACGCTGGCGACGCTCCGCACCCGCTCGCCGACCAGTCTGCATGTCGCCTGGCGCCAGATCAGCGCCGGGCTGACGCTGTCCATGGACGAATGCATGAAGATGGAGTTCCGCATCCTCAACCGCATGCTGTCGGGCCATGATTTCTACGAGGGCATTCGCGCCGCCATCATCGACAAGGGCTCGACGCCGCTCTGGCGGCCGGCAAGCCTCGATGCGGTCAGCGCGGCCGATATCGACGCCTATTTCGCCCCGCTCGGCGAACGGGAGCTCGAGCTGTGAGCGAAGTCACCTCGAGACGCGTCGTGCTCCAACCGACCACGGTGGAGGTCATCTTCGCCTGGTTCCAGCGCGTCATCGCCGGCTATTGCCTCCTGTTCGGTATATTGTACTGGATCCGGCTGATCGGCTTCTACCAGGGCCCGCTGTGGCGCTTCGACCTGATGCCGGTGCACTGGCAGGTGGCGGCGGTGATGCTCGCCGTGTTCTTCCCGTTCGCCGCCGCGGGCCTCTGGATGCTGGCCTCCTGGGGGCCGGTGATATGGTTCATCTGCGCGGTGACCGAGACAATTATGTATGCCGGCTTTCCCGAGCTCTTCGGCCACCGGCTACTGATCGTCGCCTCGCATGCGGCGGTGGCGCTGCTCTACATCGTCTTTCGCGTGGTGATCTGGCTGCAGAAGCGCCAGGCCCGGCGCTAGAGTATTTTGCAGCCAAGCGGACTCACTTGGCGTCGCACAAATGCGGTTAGACATGCAGATAGAGCGGGATGCCCCGTCCGCTCTGATTTCGGCCCGGAATCGGTGGTGAAATCTTTAGGTTAATTATCCTTGCTCGGGTGACCGTTCGTTAAGCCTCTTTCGAAACCTCTTACCGGTAAGCTCTTGTTAGCCTTGGCGTTTAAGTCGAATTTTATGAGTATTCGATAGTGTCGCGATCAAGGTGAAAAACAAAAAATCACCAGGGCGACAAACGAGAGGCAAAGACAATGATCAATTCGCGTCCGGCGGCGAAGACCGCCAACGTATCCGACGATCGCCGCGAGGCAATCCGTTCGCTTTACATGGAATCGCTGCAGCTGGTGGAGCGTCTGCACCGCCGTCTGCTTGACGTCATCAAGGACGAATTCGACCGCAACGGCCGTTCCGACATCAATGCCATCCAGGCGCTGCTCCTGTTCAACATCGGTAACTCCGAACTGACCGCCGGCGAACTCCGCTCGCGCGGCTACTATCTCGGCTCGAACGTCTCCTACAATCTGAAGAAGCTGGTCGATCTCGGCTTCATCAACCACCAGCGCTCGCGCATCGATCGCCGTTCGGTCCGCGTCTCGCTGACGCCGAAGGGCAACGAGGTGGCGGAAGTCGTCGCCGGTCTCTATGAGCGCCATGTCGGTTCGATCGAACAGGTCGGCGGCATCAACACCGACGAGTTCAAGCAGATGAACCGCGCCCTGCAGCGGCTGGATCGCTTCTGGAACGACACGATCGCCTACCGGATGTAATTCATCCGCCGCATCGAGCTACGGAGGCCGCGCCACGGAAGCGCGGCCCAGGGAGCAGCCAATCAAGGACCGGTACCGAAAAGCACCGGTCCTGGCATTTCGTAATGGCCAGCCGATCCAAATCGCTGATAAGGCCACGTTGCCGCCATATTCCCGGTGAAAGCGAGAATGCGGGTGAGGCGAGAGCCATGAATTCACCTCGACCTCGCGTCGCACCTTTGCCTGTTTCACATCGAAGTGATGGGGGCGCTGGTTGGCTAATTGTTAACAATGCCAATTTTAGTGTGCGGGCGAGATCGCCCAATGACCAACGCAGCAGTGACAAGATTGCTACAGGAATGTCTGGAACGTCCATGAGAACCAGCCGCCGTTTCTTCCTTTCCGGAGCCTCAGCGCTTGCAGCCACGGTTGTTGCCGGCAGCGCCAGCGCGCAGGACGTGATCGGGGATATCCTGAAATCCGCGGGTCGCGGCAACTGGGACGACCAGTTCGACGCCCGCCCCACCCAGGGTGGCAAGGTGGCCTCGACGCTGCCGATCTTCAGCCTGCAGACCGTTGCGTTTACCGAGCAGGCGGTGGCGCAGTACCAGAACATCGTCGCCCAGGGCGGCTGGGAGCCGGTTCCCGATACCAAGAAATTGCAGCTCGGCGTTGATGATCCGGACGTGGTGCCGCTGCGCAAGCGCCTGATGGTTTCGGGCGACCTGGCGCAGAGCGCCGGCATTTCGACGGCCTTCGATTCCTATGTCGACGCGGCGGTCAAGCGCTTCCAGGCGCGCCATGGCCTGCCGTCCGATGGAACGTTGGGTCAGTACACTTA
>NZ_NWQG01000071.1:0-9151 GCF_002529485.1 Mesorhizobium sanjuanii | reverse complement strand
CTTATGCGGCGATGAATGTTTCGGCGCCAATCCGGCTCGGCCAGTTGCAAACCAATTTGCAGCGCCTGCGCGAGCGCGCCGGCACTTTGGGCAACCGCTACGTTCTGGTCGACATCCCGGGCGCCCAGGTCGAGGCGGTCGAGAACGACCGCGTCGTGCTGCGCCACACGGCGATCGTCGGCAAGATCGACCGCCAGACGCCGATCGTCAATTCCAAGATCAACGAGATCATCGTCAATCCCTACTGGAATGCCCCGGTCTCGATCGTGCGCAAGGACATCATTCCGCTGATGCGCAAGGATCCCAACTATCTCAAGGACAGCCATATCCGCCTGTTCGCGCCGGATGGCAGCGAGGTCGATCCGATGACCGTGGACTGGTCGACCGACGACGCCGCGAAATACCGCTTTCGCCAGGATCCGGGCGCCGGCAATGCCATGGCCTCGGTCAAGATCAATTTCCCGAGCCCGGACGGCGTGTATATGCACGATACGCCGCAGCAGAGCCTGTTCGGCAAGATGATGCGCTTCGATTCCTCGGGCTGCGTGCGCGTCCAGAACGTGCGCGATCTCGTCACCTGGATCCTGCGCGACACGCCGGGCTGGAACCGCCAGCATTTCGAGGCGACGATCAAGAGCGGCGAGAACGTCCCGGTACAGGTCACCAATCCGGTGCCGGTCTATTTCCTCTACGTTTCTGCGTGGTCGACGGGGCCGGGCGTCGTGCAGTTCCGCGACGACATCTATGGCCTCGACGGGGCCAACGAGCTGCAGATCACTTCTGCTCTGTAACCAACTGATTCTTTTTGCTGAAAAGGCCGCCATAGAGCGGCCTTTTTTGCTTTCAGGTTTTCGCCAGCGCGTCCCTTATGTGTCGAACTGGACGTTCCACCCGGTTTTGCGCATGGTCCTGAAACCTCGTTCGGAATCGCGCCATGCAAGTCGCCGTCTTCATCCTCGTCGTGCTCGTCTTCGTGACTCTTTCCGGCGCGCTGGTCCGGCTCGTGCGCGTGCCGCTGCCGGTATTGCAGATCGCCATGGGTGCGGCACTGGCCTGGCCGGTGCGCGGCATCCATGTCGAGATCGATCCCGAGCTGTTCCTGCTGGTGTTCATCCCACCGCTTCTGTTCGGCGATGCCGTTGCCGCGCCGAAGCGCGAACTGCTGGCGCTGCGCGGCCCGATCCTCGACCTTGCCATCGGCCTCGTCTTCTTCACCATCGTCGGCTTCGGCTATGCCTTGCATTGGCTGGTGCCGAGCATCCCTCTGGTCGTCGCCTTCGCGCTGGCTGCGGTGCTGTCGCCGACCGACGCGGTCGCCGTCTCATCGATCGTCGACCGCAACGTTGTGCCGGCCCGGCTGATGCATATTCTGGAAGGCGAGTCGCTGCTCAACGACGCGTCGGGTCTCGTCATGTTCCGCTTCGCGGTGGCGGCCGTGCTGACCGGCAGCTTCTCCTTCGCCGCCGCTTCGCTGAGTTTCCTCTATGCCGTTGCCGCCGGCATCCTGGCCGGTGTGGCGGCCTTGATTATCGCCGCCAAGGCGCTGCAACTTTTGAACCGCATCGGCAGTGTTCCGGCCGAGGCGCAAGTGCTGGTGATGATCCTGATGCCCTTCATCGCCTATCTCGGCGCCGAATATGTCGAAGCCTCGGGCATCCTGGCGGCGGTCACCGCCGGCCTGTTGACGGGCGGTTCCGGTATTTTCCGCTACCTCGGCGTTTCGGCGCGCATGCAGACTATGTCGCTATGGACGACGCTTTCCTTTGTGTTCAACGGCGCCCTGTTCATCCTGCTCGGCCTGCAGCTTCCCGACATCATCCGCCACGTGCCGCCCGAGCTAAGCAGCCGGCATTGGCTGATCGAGCCGGTTGCCATGGTGCTGATCCTCACTTTGTGCCTGATCGCACTGCGCTTCCTGTGGATCTGGGTTGGTGACATCGCGGCACGGCTTGCCGCGCGGTTTGGCAAGCGCAAGGCCGAGACGTTCGGCCTGCGCGTGCGGCTTGCCGGCTCGGTGGGGGGCGTGCGCGGCGCCATCACGCTGGCCGGCATCCTGTCGCTGCCGCTCGCCATGCCCGACGGTTCGCCCTTTCCGGCGCGCGATCTGGTGATCTTCCTCGCCGCCGGCGTCATCATCTGCTCGCTTGTCATCGCCAGCCTTGCCTTGCCGAAGATCGCGCGCGGGCTGGTCGAGCCGGGCGAGCATCCTGGTGCCGCCGAGGAGCGGCGGGCGCGCGTTGGCGCGGCCAATGCGGCGATCGCCCGCATCGAGAGCGTCGCCAATGACGGCAGCGAAGGCGAGGAGGCAGGCGCCCGCCTGGCGGTGGCCGACAGCATCGTCGCCGGTTATCGGCGTCGCATCGCCGCCTCCGACGAGGCGGATGAAGCGCGCGCCGAGGCCCGCGAGGCCGGCCGGCTGGAGCTCGAACTCAGGCTCGCCGGCATTGAAGCCGAGCGCGCCGCCGTGCGCGCCATGTTTCGCAGCCGCGAGATCAACGACCATACGATGCAGGCGCTGTTTGCCGAAATCACGCTCACCGAGGCTCTGCTGAAGGGTCGGCAGGGAAGGAAATAGGGCCTGCGGACCCGCGCTGGCGCAATCCGGCCAGCAAATTTCGCGGCGCAAACGTGGCGGGGGCAAAGCAACTGTGTTAATGGCGCGCCAATGCATGTCGCCCAAAAGTGCGCAGCGGTTTTGGGGCAGCGATATGCACAAACAAATTGCCCCCGGATCAAGGATTTCAAGCCATGGCAACAGCAGCGGCAGTGTCGAACAAATTCGAATCCTTCTTCGAAACCACACTTGAGGATGCCGATCCGGAGATCTTCGGCGCCATCCGCAACGAACTCGGCCGCCAGCGCCACGAGATCGAGCTGATCGCGTCGGAAAACATCGTCTCCCGCGCCGTGCTGGAAGCGCAAGGGTCGATCATGACCAACAAATATGCCGAGGGCTATCCGGGCAAGCGCTACTATGGCGGCTGCCAGTTCGTCGACGTGGCCGAGGAACTCGCCATAGAGCGGGCGAAAAAGCTGTTCGGCTGCAACTTTGCCAACGTCCAGCCGAATTCCGGCAGCCAGATGAACCAGGCGGTGTTCCTTGCGCTCTTGCAGCCCGGCGACACCTTCATGGGGCTCGACCTGAATTCGGGCGGCCACCTGACCCATGGTTCGCCGGTCAACATGAGCGGCAAATGGTTCAAGGTCGTCTCCTATGGCGTGCGCAAGGAAGACCATCTGCTCGACATGGACGCGATCGAGAAGACCGCGCACGAGACGAAGCCGAAGCTCATTCTTGCCGGCGGCACCGCCTATTCGCGCGTCTGGGACTGGAAGCGGTTCCGCGAGATCGCCGACGCGGTCGGCGCCTATCTGATGGTCGACATGGCGCATATCGCCGGCCTGGTTGCAGGCGGCGTGCACCCGTCGCCGCTGCCCCATGCCCATGTGGTGACGACGACGACGCACAAGTCGCTGCGCGGCCCGCGTGGCGGCATGATCCTGTGCAATGACGAGGACATCGCCAAGAAGATGAATTCGGCGGTATTCCCCGGCCTGCAGGGCGGGCCGCTGATGCATGTCATCGCCGCCAAGGCAGTGGCGCTCGGCGAAGCGCAGAAGCCGAGCTTCAAACTCTACGCCGAGAGCGTTGCCGCCAATGCCAAGGCGCTGGCCTCCAGCCTGCAGGAAACCGGTCTCGACATCGTCTCCGGCGGCACTGACAATCATTTGATGCTGGTCGACCTCAGGCCCAAGAACGCCACCGGCAAACGCGCCGAGGCAGCCCTTGGCCGCGCCAACATCACCTGCAACAAGAACGGCATACCCTTCGACCCGGAAAAGCCCTTCGTCACCTCTGGCGTGCGTCTGGGCACGCCGGCCGGCACCACGCGCGGCTTCGGCCAGGCCGAGTTCCGCGAGATCGGCAAGTTGATCGCCGAGGTGCTGGATGGGCTCAAGGTCGCCAACTCCGACGAGGGCAATGCGGCGGTGGAAGCCGCGGTGAAGGCGAAAGTGACCGCATTAACGGATCGTTTTCCGCTCTATCCCTATCTCGGGTGAGTTCATTCATCTCGGGTGAACGTTAGTCGTTATCGAGAAGCGCCATTCGAGGCGGTTCGGGCAGGAGTGCTGACGATGATGCAAAATCTTGCCGGTGCTGGTGTCCTTTGTGCCCTGGCCGCATTGGCTGTCTTGCCATTGTCCAGCGTCGCCTCGGCACAGACTACAACGCCCGCGACACCGAAGATGGAAACATTCGGTAAATGGTCGACCCTGGTGGATGAGATCGACACCGGTGAGGACATACGCAAGACCTGTGCCGCCTCGACCGCCTTCGTCGACGGCAAAGGCAGTGCCGGCACGCTGACGCTGTCGATCTCGAACGGCGATGCTCTGCCGCCCGACGCCTATCCCGCCATCATGATCACCGTTGACAATAGGGATCTGCCGACCGGCAAGAACATCGCCGCGACATTCGGCGACCCCGGCGTCAAGGTTTCCGCGACGATCTATTCCACCGACGCCGTCAACGGCCGTCCCAGTTGGGTGGTGGATAACCAGGCCAAAACCAGCCTCGCCCTGCTGCGCGCCATGCGCAAGGCCACCTCGCTCGATGTCGTTTTCGGCAAGCAGGCGGTCGCCAGCATCCCGATGGATGGATTCACCAAGGCCTACCGCAATCTCGGCACGTCCTGTGGCTTCCCGACAAAAGACGTTGCGCCCTGACGCGACAGGCGGCTCTCGCAATTTTCTCCGCGCCTCGCTATCTCTGAGACGCGAAGGCTGCGTTTGCCATTCCGGCAAAAAGCTCTAAGCCTTTCGCCTCACGAGATTCGCGAACCGAAGGCTCTCCATGCGCTGTCCCTACTGCCAGTCTGAAGATACGCAGGTGAAGGATTCGCGCCCCGCCGAGGATGGCGCGGCGATCCGCAGGCGCCGCGTCTGCCCCGATTGCGGCGGCCGCTTCACCACTTTCGAGCGCGTGCAGTTGCGCGACCTTGTGGTGGTCAAGAAGTCCGGCCGCAAGGTGCCGTTCGATCGTGACAAGCTGCTGCGCTCGGTCGAGATCGCCGTGCGCAAGCGCAATGTCGATCCCGAGCGCATCGACCGCGCGGTGACCGGAATTGTGCGCCAGCTCGAAAGCTCGGGCGAGACCGAGGTCGCCTCGGGCGAGGTCGGCCGGCTGGTCATGGAGGCGCTGAAATCGCTTGATGACGTCGCCTATGTGCGCTTCGCCTCGGTTTATCGCAATTTCCGCGAGGCCAAGGATTTCCACGACGTACTCGGTGAACTGAAGGGCGACGAGCTCAGGGGTGACGAGGACGCCGGCTGAAAATGGCAAGGCCCGAACCCAGCAAAGCCGAACAGGAGAGCCTCGACCGCCGTTTCATGGCGGCGGCGCTCAGGTTATCTCGAAAGAACGCCGGGCGGACCTCGACCAACCCCTCCGTTGGCACGCTCATCGTGCGCGACGATGGCGACGGACCGAAGATCGTCGGCACCGGCGTCACCGCCGTCGGCGGTCGCCCGCACGCCGAGACCGAGGCGCTGGCCGAGGCCGGCGAACTCGCGCGCGGCGCCACCGCTTACGTCACTCTCGAACCCTGCGCCCATCATGGTCGCACGCCGCCTTGCGCCAATGCGCTGGTCAGTGCCGGCGTCGCGCGGGTAGTTGGCGCTGCGAGCGACCCCGATCCGCGCGTGTCCGGCAAGGGCTATGCGATCCTGCGCGCCGCAGGGGTCGAGGTGGTCGAAAAGGTGCTCGCCACTGAAGCGGCCGAGCAGATGGCCGGCTATCTGATTCGATCTCTGAAAAAACGTCCGGAAGTGATTCTGAAGCTTGCACTTTCCAGCGATGGCAAGATCGGCAGGGAAGGCGAGGGGCAGGTCGCGATCACCGGCGAGATCGCGCGGCGCGAAGTCTATCTGATGCGGGCAGAAGCAGACGCCATTCTGGTGGGCATTGGCACCGCGCTGGAAGACGATCCGGCGCTGACCGTGCGTTTGCCGGGGCTGGAGAACCGTTCGCCGGCACGTATCGTGCTCGACCGCCAGATCCGCCTGCCCGAAACCTCGAAGCTGGTTTCCGGCATCGACCGGGTGCCGCTCTATGTCGCCGCTTGTCTGGAAGCCGATCCGCACCGGCGGGCAGCACTCGAGCGCGCTGGCGTGCGCTTCATCGGCACGGAAACGCATGAGGGCGGCGTCGCCCTGCCGGAATTGCTGGAAGATTTGGCGGCGCTCGGCATGGCGAGCGTGCTGGTCGAGGGCGGCGCCAAGGTGGCGAGTACTTTCCTGGCGGAAGGGCTGGTCGACCGCATCGTGCTGTTCCAGGGGCCGGACGCGATCGGCGAGGGCGGCATTGCATCGCCCATAGACGCCAACCATATCCCGGCGGGGTTTCGCAAATTGCGCGACATGCGTTTTGGCGAAGACAGCTACGCCGAGTGGGTAAGAGATATCTAGGATCAGGGCCGCGATGTTTACTGGGATTGTCACCGATGTCGGCACCGTTGCCGCTGTCAGGCCGCTGAGGGAAGGGGTCGGCTTGCGCATCGACACCGCCTACGATCCAGAGACCGTCGCCATCGGCGCTTCGATCTCCTGCGGCGGCGTCTGCCTTACCGTCACGGCGCTGCCCGAACATGGCTCGAATGCACGCTGGTTCGAGGTCGAGGCCTGGGAAGAGGCGCTCAGGTTGACGACAGCCGCAACCTGGAAATCCGGCACCAGGATCAATCTGGAGCGGGCGCTGAAGATCGGCGACGAACTCGGTGGCCACATCGTATCCGGCCATGTCGACGGCACCGCCGAGATCGTGGCGCGCAAGGAGGAGGGCGATGCGGTGCGCTTCACGCTCGAAGCGCCGCGCGACCTAGCGAAGTTCATCGCGCCCAAGGGCTCCGTTGCGCTCGACGGCACCTCGCTCACCGTCAACAAGGTCGAAGGCACCCGCTTCGACGTGCTGTTGATCCATCATTCGCTGACCGTCACCACCTGGGGCGAGCGCGAGGTCGGCGACCGAGTCAATCTCGAGATCGACACCATGGCCCGCTATGCTGCGCGGCTGGTTGAGGCGGCGAAAGAAGGGCTTTAGACGATCCGCTTTGAAGCATCGGTCCTTGGCTGTATACGGTCGGTCAGGAGAACGACTATGACTTCGCCTGAATACAAGCGCCTCGATCTCTCTGTACGCGACAGCCAGGCCTTCGTGGATGCCCTTGTCAGTCCGAAGGCGGTAGACGATCGCTTACGCGAGACGGTGGCTAGATACCGTGAGACCACTGAAGGCGAAGCTGCGGACACTGCTCGGGTGTGTGGTGCGACAGGAACGGCGCGGAGCAGCTAGCATCCATTCCGGCAATCTTCCGCTTGCGATCGACCCTGCTTCGGCCTAAGTCACCGGCGATCCCCGGAGACATTTATGGCTGGCATATCCCAACACGGCAAAGCGTTCATCCGCCCGAAGCAGAAGGCGCACCTTCTCGTCATCGAGGCGCGCTTCCATGACGACCTTGCCGACGCGCTGCTCGAAGGCGCGACAAGCGCGCTCGAAGAAGCGGGCGCGACCTATGATGTCGTCACGGTTCCGGGTTCGCTGGAAATCCCGGCGGTGATAACCTTCGCGCTTGACGGCGCCTCCCAAGGCGGGACCGCCTATGACGGTTTCGTTGCCCTCGGCACCATTATCCGTGGTGATACCTATCACTTCGACATCGTCGCCAATGAATCCAGCCGCGCGCTGATGGACCTGTCCGTGCAGGAAGCGGCCTGCATCGGCAACGGCATCCTGACCACCGAAAACGACGCCCAGGCCTGGACGCGGGCCAGGCGTTCGGAAGGCGACAAGGGCGGCTTTGCCGCGCGCGCCGCGCTGACCATGATCGCGCTCAAGCAGCAATTGGGAGCGCCATCGTGAGCGAACCCGCTTCGCCCGGCCAGCCCGCTGCGGTGCGCCACGCCAACAAGCGCGGCGCGGCGCGTCTGGCCGCCGTGCAGGCACTCTACCAGATGGACGTGGCCGGCAGCGGCGTCTTCGAGACCACCGCCGAATACGAACTGTTCAGGCTCGGCAAGGAAGTCGACGGCGCGCTCTATCGCGAGGCCGACGCGCAATGGTTCCGCGCCATCCTCACCGGTGTCGTCGAGAACCAGAAGACCATCGATCCGGTCATCCGCCAGGCACTGACCGACGACTGGCCGTTGTCCAGGCTCGATTCGACCCTGCGCGCCATTCTGCGCGCCGGCGTCTATGAGCTGATGAAGCGCGAGGATGTGCCGGTCGCCGTCATCGTTTCGGAATATGTCGACATCGCCAAGGCGTTCTACGAGGACGACGAGCCGAAGCTCACCAACGCCGTGCTCGATCGCGTGTCGCGCCGGGTGCGTGGCGAGGGGCGCGGCAAGGACGCTTCATGACCGCCACGACTATTGCCGCCGGGGCCGGCAAGGAAGCGCGCCGAACGGCGTTTATTCTGGCCGCCTCGCAGGCGATTATCGGTTCGGCCGCACCCATCGCCATTTCGCTCGGCGCGCTGGCCGGGCACCATCTGCTCGATGCCGACAAGTCGCTGGCGACGGCGCCGGTCACCGGCTTCAACGTCGGCGTGGCTCTCGGTTCCTTGCCAGCCGCAGCCATCATCCGCTGGCTCGGCCAGCGCAACGGCTTCATGAGCGGCACGATCGTCACCGCGCTTGGCGGGCTCATTGCCACGCTGGCGCTGTTTAATCCCAGCTTCTGGCTGTTCGCTTTCGGCCTGTTGGTGATCGGCGTTGGCGGCGCCTTCGTCCAGCAGTTCCGCTTCGCCGCGGCCGACAACGCGCCGCCGGAGTTCAAGGCGCGCGCCATTTCCTTCGTGCTGGCCGGCGGCATCGTCACCGCCATCCTTGGGCCGCAGATCGTCATCTTCACCCGAGAATCCTTTGCGCCGGTGATGTTTGCCGGCTCGTTCGCTTCCATTCTCGTGCTGGCGGCCGTCGGCGCCGTCATTCTCTCGTTCCTGCGCATTCCGGCGAGAGCCGTCGGCAAGGTGGAAATCGCCGACGGCGATGCCCGGCCGCTCGCCGAGATCGTCACCAGGCCGCGTTTCGTCGCAGCGCTTTTCTGCGCCGTCGGCAGCTACGCGCTGATGAGCTTCGTCATGACCGG
>NZ_NWQG01000070.1:0-5162 GCF_002529485.1 Mesorhizobium sanjuanii | reverse complement strand
GACCGGCGCACCGCTGGCCATGGTCGGCTGCGGCCTGACGACGGACGACGCCACGCTCGGCATTTCCTGGCACGTCATGGCAATGTTCGCGCCGAGCTTCTTTACCGGATCGCTGATCCATCGCTTCGGCGCCGAACGGATCGTGGCAATCGGTCTTGTCTTGCTCATCGGTTGCGCCGTGGTGGCGCTGTCGGGACTGGCGCTGTGGCAGTTCTGGACGGCGCTGATCCTGCTCGGCCTAGGCTGGAATTTCGCTTTCATCGGCGCCACCGCCATGGTCGCCGACAGCTACCGGCCGTCGGAAAAGGGCAAGGTGCAGGGTTTTCACGACTTCGTCCTGTTCGGCTCGGTCGCCTTTGCTTCGTTGATGTCGGGCGCGGTGTACAATGCCTGGGGCTGGGAGATGCTGAACTGGATCATTTTCCCGGTCGCGATGCTGTGCTTCGTGGCATTGGGTGCGCTGAAAATGACGGGCTTGCGGCGGACCACCTGACATCACGCTGTCGGGACGAGGCGCGCGCCAATTTACCGCGCCGGAACAAAATTATTGCGTCTGTGCCCCTTGTTATGAAACCGTGTGCCCCGACGGGGCGTTGAAGCCATGCTCATATGCGGCAACCGCATTCCGGTTTCACAGCAAGGGATTTCACCATGTTTTCACTCAAGCTTCTGGCCGGCGCGGCACTGGCGCTTGGCATCACAGCCGCCTCCGCCAGCGCCCAGGTGGTGGTGTCGTCGAAGATCGACACCGAAGGCGGCGTGCTCGGCAACATCATCCAGCTGGTGCTGAACGCCAACAACATCCAGACGACCGACCGCATCCAGCTCGGCGGCACGCCCGTGGTGCGCAAGGCGATCATCGCTGGCGAAATCGATATCTATCCGGAATATACCGGCAATGCCGCCTTCTTCTTCGAGAAAGCCGACGATCCCGTCTGGAAGGATGCCGCCAAGGCGTATGAGACGGCGAAGAAACTCGACTACGACGCCAACAAGATCGTCTGGCTGTCACCATCGCCAGCCAACAACACCTGGGCGATCGCGCTGCGCAAGGAGGTCGCCGACGAGAACAAGCTGGCGACGCTTACCGATTTCGGCAAATACGTCGCCGGCGGCGGCAAGATTGTGCTGGCGGCCTCGGCCGAGTTCGTCAATTCGGCGGCAGCGCTTCCGGCCTTCCAGACCACCTATGGCTTCACGCTGAAACCCGACCAGCTGATCACGCTCTCCGGCGGCGACACGGCCGCGACCATTGCCGCGGCGGCGAACCAGACCAATGGCGCCAACGCCGCCATGGTCTACGGCACCGACGGCGGTATCGCCCCGTCCGGGCTTGTCGTGCTCGACGACGACAAGGGCGTGCAGCCCGTCTACCAGCCAGCGCCGATCATCCGCGAGGCGGTGCTGAAGGAGCACCCGGAGATCGAGACGCTCTTGAAGCCGGTCTTCGCCAAGCTCGACCTCGTCACGCTGCAGGAACTGAATGGCCGCGTGCAGGTCGGCGGTGAGCCGGTCAAGGGCGTCGCCGAGGACTTCTTGAAGAAGAATGGATTTTTGAAGTAAGTCGGCACGCCTTCGAGAAGTAACGTTGGTGCGAGGCACCCCCGTCTCTCCTGCCGGACATCTCCCCCTCAAAGGGGGAGATTGGCGGTTTCTGCGCCGTGCTTCTTTCTCCGCCGTTGGAGATTGGCGAAAGCCCACGCGAAATCCGATCTCCCCCCTTGAGGGGGAGATGTCCGGCAGGACAGAGGGGGGTGCCTCGCACAGAGCTCACAATGCTGAAACTGCATCAAGGCACGTCGTTGCGCACGGGTTCACCTCATGACCATCCGCTTCGACAAGCTCGGCGTGGTCATCGCCGCGATCGTTGGCTACGCGGCGTTCGCGGCGCCTTTCGCCACTTTCCGCGCCAATCGCATCGTGCCTGGCGAGGCGCGCTCGATCCTG
Source organism: Mesorhizobium sanjuanii (assembly GCF_002529485.1). NCBI lineage: Bacteria > Pseudomonadati > Pseudomonadota > Alphaproteobacteria > Hyphomicrobiales > Phyllobacteriaceae > Mesorhizobium > Mesorhizobium sanjuanii. Next base: position 3,215 of record NZ_NWQG01000070.1, on the reverse strand, counting down.
GAATCCCTGCCAGCCGCCGTCGGCCCGTCGCTGCTGGCGATCGTGGTGGTCGCGGCAGTAATCGCGCTGTTGAAGACGCCGCTCACCCTACGTCTTGCGGCCAGCGTGGTCGCACTTGCAGCCCTTGCCATCCTGATCGGTGTCGCCGGCGATTTCCTGACGCCTGAGGGCAACACCTTCGCGCGCATTTCGCCCGCCTCAGGGTTCTGGCTGCTCGTCTTCGCCTTCACGCTTTTGCTTGCCGACGTGCTGACGCGATTGAAACTGTCGCCATGGGCGCGCGTCGGCGTGCTGGTCATCGCTGCGCTGGCAATCGGCCTGCTGCTTGTTTCGGGAAGCTGGAACAGCCTGTCGATCCTCAAGGAATATGCCAACCGCGCCGACAGTTTCTGGGCGGAGGGTTCCAAGCATGTGACGTTGGCGCTGGGCTCGCTGGCGGCGGCGGTGGTCGTTGGCCTGCCGCTCGGCATCCTCTGCCACCGCGTCGACAAATTGCGCGCGAGTGTGCTGAATGTGCTCAACATCATCCAGACTATTCCCTCCATCGCGCTGTTCGGCCTGCTGATCGCGCCGCTCGGCTGGGTCGCCACGCATGTGCCGGGCGCGGCCTCCCTCGGCATTCGCGGCATCGGCACCGCGCCCGCCTTCGTCGCGCTGTTCCTCTATTCGCTGTTGCCGGTGGTGGCCAATACCGTGGTCGGCCTTGCCGGCGTGCCGCGCGCCGCCAACGACGCCGCGCGCGGCATGGGCATGACCGACCGCCAGCGCCTGTTCGGCGTCGAGTTTCCACTGGCCTTTCCAGTCATCCTCACCGGCATCCGCATCGTGCTGGTGCAGAATATCGGCCTTGCCACCATTGCAGCGCTGATCGGCGGCGGCGGCTTTGGCGTGTTCGTGTTCCAGGGCGTCGGCCAGACGGCGATGGACCTGGTGCTGCTCGGCGCCGTGCCGACGGTGGCGCTGGCCTTTGCCGCGGCCATCATCCTCGATGCAGTCATCGAAATGACCGCCACCAAACGCAGGGTTGAAACGGCATGATCGAGATCGAAGGCATAACCAAGCGCTATGACGCGACCACCGTGGTCGACGACGTGTCGATGGTCGTCGAGCCACGCACCATCGCCGTCATCGTCGGCACCTCCGGCTCCGGCAAGACGACGCTGCTGCGCATGATCAACCGGCTGGTCGAGCCGACCGCAGGCGTGATCAAGCTCGACGGCGCCGACAATCGTTCGCTGCCCGGCTATGAACTGCGCCGCAGCATCGGCTATGCCATCCAGGGCCACGGCCTGTTTCCGCACCGCACGGTGGCGCAGAACATCGCCACCGTGCCGGTGCTGCTCGGCTGGGACAAGGCCCGCATCAAGGCCCGCGTCGACGAGTTGATGACGCTCTATCAGCTCGACCCCGAGGCGTTCGGGCCGCGCTATCCGCACGAGCTTTCCGGCGGCCAGCAGCAGCGCGTCGGTGTCGCCCGCGCGCTCGCCGCCGAACCGAACGTGCTGTTGATGGACGAGCCGTTCGGTGCGCTCGACCCAATCATCCGCAACAAGGCGCAGGAGGATCTGCTGGCGATCCAGAAGCGTTTCGGCACCACCATCATCCTCGTCACCCACGACATGGAGGAGGCAGTCCACATGGGCGACAAGATCGCGGTCATGGATGCCGGCAAGCTGGTGCAATATGCCACGCCGGCGGAGATCCTGGCGAGGCCGGCCAGCGCCTTCGTCGAGACCCTAGTCGGCGCCAGCGAAAAGCCGTTCCGGCTGCTGTCGCTCGGCCGCGTGCGCGATGCGGTGGAGAAGGGGACCGCCGAGGGCGAGGCGATCCCCGGCGACGCCAGCCAGCGCGACGCCTTGGCCGAGTTGTTGTGGTCCGGACGCCCGGCGTTGCCGGTGAAAGGCGATGACGGCAAGCCGCTCGGCCGCGTCACGGTGGACGGGCTGGTGAAGCGCGCGGCGAGGCCGGCATGAAGGCTTGGCTGCCCTCGCTGCTCAGGCTGGCGCTGGTGGTGTTGCTGGTCGCCTTCGTGACCAATCCCGGCTGGTTTGAACCGCTGTTGAAGCCGCTGACGGAAAACAATGCGCCGGCGATCTACAATCAGGGCAGCCTTTTGACATTGACGCTGCTGCATCTCAGGATCGTGCTGATCGCCACGATCGCCGCGACCATCGTGGCGGTGGCGCTCGCCATCCTGGTCACCAGGCCGGCCGGCGTAGAGTTCCTGCCGCTGTCGCGCAGCCTGGTCAATATCGGCCAGACCTTTCCGCCGGTGGCGGTGCTGGCGCTCGCCGTGCCGGCCGTGGGCTTCGGCGAGAAACCCACGCTGATCGCACTGTTTCTCTACGGCTTGTTGCCGATCTTCGAGAACGCGCTGACCGGCCTGACGACGCTGCCGGCCAATGTCGTCGAGGCGGCGCGCGGCGCCGGGATGACCGGCTGGCAAAGGCTCGCCAAGGTCGAACTGCCGCTCAGCGCGCCGATCATTCTGGGCGGCATCCGGCTGTCGGTGGTCATCAGCCTGGCCACGGCGACCATCGGCTCGACGGTGGCGGCAAAGACGTTGGGCGAGGTGATCATCGCCGGCCTGCTGTCGAACAATCTTGCCTTTGTCCTGCAAGGCGGCCTGATCGTCGCGGCTCTTGCCGTGCTGATCTATGACGGTCTGTCGGCGATCGAGCGCTATGCCGCGCGCAGGATGGGGCGCGAGGCCGAGTAGTTCGGGATACTCAAGCTTGCGCCGGGTGGTCGAGCGTCAGTTCAAGCGTGATGCCTGTCCCGCCGGCAATCCAGCGGCGGCGGATGACCGCGAAATCGTGCCTGGTTCCAGCTTTCACGAGGGAAACAAGATCTCCAACGGCGCAATCGCTGCCGAGATCGAGCGTTTCGACATCCTCGGCAATGCCTTGCTTGCTGGCATAATGTCTCGCGGCGACTGTGAGTATGATGATCGCCGGCTCTCCAGTTGTGCGATCTCCCGGACCGATTCAATCGATATAATCAAGCGGTGTAGCCAATGGGCATGCCTTCGCCTATGGCATTTGGGCGAAAGCCGGGCAAAAACCGAACAATATCTTGACGTTCGCACCCCTGTTTCGCATAAGCCGATGCGAAGGAAGCGGATTCCGCTTGGCGGAATCCGCTTCCCGTCTCAACGGCCCAGGGAGGGGTTCTTTTGGGCCATCAATCGAGGAAAATTAGGCAATGACCATTAT
>NZ_NWQG01000069.1:0-12882 GCF_002529485.1 Mesorhizobium sanjuanii | reverse complement strand
CCGTCACCGCCTGCGGCCTGCTTTCAGTCCTTTACGCCATCTGGGCGACACGTTCGGTCCTTGCGGCCGACCAAGGCAATGCACGCATGCAGGAAATCTCCGCGGCCATCCGCGAAGGCGCGCAAGCCTATCTGGCGCGCCAGTACACCACCATCGCCATCGTCGGCGTCGTCGTCCTGCTGCTCGCCTGGTGGCTGCTTTCCGCCACCGCCGCCATCGGCTTTCTGATCGGCGCGGTGCTGTCGGGTGCGGCCGGCTTCATCGGCATGCACGTCTCGGTGCGCGCCAATGTGCGCACCGCGCAGGCGGCTTCCAACAGCCTCGCCGCCGGCCTCGAGATCGCCTTCAAGTCGGGCGCCATCACCGGCATGCTGGTCGCCGGTCTGGCCCTGCTCGGTGTTTCGATCTATTACCTGATCCTGACCCACTTCATGGGCCTTCAGCCCAACGACCGTATCGTCATCGACGCGCTGGTTTCGCTCGGCTTCGGCGCCTCGCTGATTTCGATCTTCGCTCGTCTTGGCGGCGGCATCTTCACCAAGGGCGCCGACGTTGGTGGCGATCTCGTCGGCAAGGTCGAAGCCGGCATTCCCGAAGACGATCCGCGCAACCCGGCCACCATCGCCGACAATGTCGGCGACAATGTCGGCGACTGCGCCGGCATGGCCGCTGACCTGTTCGAGACCTATGCCGTGACCGTGGTCGCCACCATGGTCCTCGCCGCCATCTTCTTCGGCGGCACCGCCGTTCTCGGCGCCACAATGCTCTATCCGCTGGCCATCTGCGGCGCCTGCATCCTGACCTCGATCGTCGGCACTTTCTTCGTCAAGCTCGGCTCCAACGGCTCGATCATGGGCGCGCTCTACAAGGGCCTGATCGTCACCGGCCTGCTGTCCATCGTCGGCCTCGGCGTCGCCACCTCGGTGTGCCTCGGCTGGGGCGAGATCGGCACCGTTGCCGGCATGGCCATTACCGGCAAGAACCTGTTCATCTGCGGTCTGGTCGGCCTGTTGGTGACCGGCCTCATCGTGGTGATCACCGAATACTACACCGGCACCAACAAGCGTCCGGTGAACTCCATCGCTCAGGCCTCGGTGACCGGTCACGGCACCAATGTCATCCAGGGCCTGGCGGTCTCACTTGAATCGACAGCGCTTCCGGCGATCGTTATCGTCGGCGGCATCATCTCCACCTATCAGCTCGCCGGCCTCTACGGCACGGCGATCGCGGTCACCACTATGCTCGGCCTTGCCGGCATGATCGTCGCGCTCGATGCCTTCGGCCCGGTCACCGACAATGCCGGCGGCATCGCCGAGATGGCCGGCCTGCCCAAGGAAGTGCGCCACTCTACTGACGCGCTCGACGCCGTCGGCAACACGACCAAGGCGGTGACCAAGGGCTACGCCATCGGCTCGGCCGGCCTCGGCGCGCTGGTGCTGTTTGCCGCCTACTCGAACGACCTGAAGTTCTTTGCCGCCAATGGCGACAAATACCCCTACTTCCAGGGCATGGGCGAAATCTCCTTCGATCTTTCCAACCCCTATGTCGTCGCCGGCCTGATCTTTGGTGGCCTGATTCCGTATCTGTTCGGCGGCATTGCCATGACCGCCGTCGGCCGTGCGGCGGGCGCCATCGTCGAGGAGGTGCGCAAGCAGTTCCGCGAGGATCCGGGCATCATGGCCGGCACGTCGAAGCCGAACTATGCCCGCGCCGTCGACCTTTTGACCAAGGCCGCGATCCGGGAGATGATCGTCCCGTCGCTGCTGCCTGTGCTGGCGCCGCTGGTCGTCTATTTCGGCGTGCTGCTGATCTCGGGCTCGAAAGCCTCCGCCTTTGCTGCACTCGGCGCCTCGCTGCTCGGCGTCATCGTCAACGGCCTGTTCGTCGCCATTTCGATGACCTCGGGGGGCGGTGCCTGGGACAACGCCAAGAAGTCGTTCGAGGACGGCTTCACCGACAAGAACGGCGTCAAGCACCTCAAGGGTTCCGAGGCGCACAAGGCCTCGGTGACCGGCGATACGGTTGGCGATCCCTACAAGGATACCGCCGGCCCGGCGGTCAACCCGGCGATCAAGATCACCAACATCGTCGCCCTGCTGCTGTTGGCTGTGCTCGCGCACGGCTGACGACACAGGACTATAGGTTCAAACAAAAACCCGCTGGAGCGATCCGGCGGGTTTTTTGCTGTCTGATTTCCTGAGATGGACCGCCGGGCAGGGATCACGTGCCCGGCGACGATCCACCACCCGGGATGCCGGGCGCCAGCTTGCTGGCGCCGTTGATGATCTGGCTGAGGAAGTTCTGGTCCTTGCCGCCGGTCGGCGTGGTGCGCGAGATGAAGTCGAACACCTTGCCGTCCTTCATGCCGTAATTGGCGATCTGGGTGACGCGCCCGTCCTCGCCGAAATACACCGCCAGCACTTTCTGGTCGACCAGACGCGGCTTGTCGAAGGCGACGTAACGCTTGCGCGTCTGCGAAATGTAATAAAAGGCCTCATTGTCGAACGTAGCTGTCGTCGACGGCGTGCCGAGCGCCAGCAGAACCTGTTCACGGCTGGAGCCGACCGGCACTGAGTCGATCGCCTGCTGGTCGATCACATAACCCTGCGTCAGCGTCTCGCTCGGATTGAGGTCGCCGACAATCTTGGACGAATTGCAGGCGGAAAGCGCAGAAGCGACCACCAGCAGCGAAATCATGCCGGCGGGCCTGGGCAGGAGAATCGACTTGAATTTCAGCGCGCGCAACAACAACTCCTTCAAACTGCCGCAACTTGCGCTGGGCCGCAAAACCGGTAAACCAGCTTGCTTGCCGATGCAACAAGGCCAATTCAACAAACGGTCCCCGGGAGACCACCCTCAAATGTTCCAGCGCCTTTTTGGCCGCGAACGTCACGCCAACCGCGCTATCACGGAGGCGCTGTACGCACAAATCGTGGCATCCGCGCGGCAAACCGTGTTTTATTCCGACTGGAACGTACCGGACACGCCGCTCGGCCGTTTCGAGATGCTGTCTCTGCACATGTTCTTGCTGCAGCACCGGCTGCGCGGCGAGAGCGGTGCTGCCGGAGAGGTTGCGCAGGTGCTGATCGACGAGTTCTTCCTGGATGTCGAGCATTCGCTGCGGGAACTGGGCATCGGCGACGTCGGCGTGCCCAAACGCATGAAGAAACTGGCGAAGATGTTCTACGGCCGCACCGCCGCCTATGACGACGCCCTGGAACGAAACGACCACGACGCGCTTGCCGCCGCCCTTGCCCGCAATATCAGGCCGGATGCCGGCGCCTGGCCGCAAGCCGCGCAACTGGCTAGCTATGTGGTCGAGGCCGAGAGGCATCTCGCGCAACAGCCGGCCGAATCGATCGTTTCCGGCACGGTGACTTTTCCTGTGGCCAAAGCAGGCTGAAGGAGAGGAAGATGAAACATGCCGACACCCATAGCCCCGTATCCTTCGTGGCGAACGTCGCCCGCCTGCCGCAAAAGGGCCTGCCGGTTGTGATCGATGCCGATGCCGGGCAGCGCGCGGCACTTGCTGGCGAACATGATCTGCTTTCGGTCGAGAACTACCGCGCCGACCTTCTGGTGACGCCGTGGAAGCGCAACGGCGTCAAGGTCAGCGGCCGCGTCGAGGCCGACATCACGCAAGCCTGCATCGTCACCCTCGAGCCGGTCGAGGCCCATATCGACGAGGCGGTCGAGGCGCTGCTTCTGCCGCAAGAGTCCAAGCTCGGGCGGCAGGGTTTCGAGGAGGGCGGCGAGATCCTGCTCGACGCTGAAGGGCCGGACAGTCCCGAAACTTTTTCTGGCGACACGATCGATGTAGGCGAGCTTGCCGAACAGTTCTTCGGACTGGCGATCGATCCTTACCCACGCAAGCCGGGAGCCTCGCTTGCGGCCTCGGACGAGACCGAGCCAGAGGAAAGTGAATTCCAGCAGAAGCTGCGCTCGCTGCTTGGAAAATCCTGAAAGCGGACCTGATATTGGAAAAGTCGGTTGTGCGGCAGCCCAAAACAGCTATTTTCGCCGAACCTTCGCGAGCCCCGAACCGTTGCAAGCGCCAGGCGCTCGCTCAAGCAAAATGTGAGATGAATACCGCGTGATCAGGATTTCCATCGATGCCATGGGCGGCGATCACGGACCAAGCGTGGTCATCCCGGCGCTCATGACGGTCGCGACCCGGCGCCCGGACATTCGCTTCGTCATCTATGGTCGTGAGGAGGCGGTGCGCCCCGAGCTTGCCAAATTCCCCAAGCTGGCGCAGGTGAGCGAGTTCATCCACTGCGAGATATCGGTCAGGATGGACGACAAGCCGAGCCAGGCGCTGCGCCATGGCCGCTGGAAGTCGTCGATGTGGAAAGCGGTCGAGGCGGTAAAGTCAGGCACGGCCGACGCCTGCATCTCCGCCGGCAATACCGGCGCCCTGATGGCGATGTCGAAATTCTGTCTGCGCACCATGGCGACGATAGACCGCCCGGCGATCGCGGCACTTTGGCCGACATTGCGCGGTGAAAGCGTGGTGCTGGACGTTGGCGCCACCATTGGCGCTGATGCCCATCAACTGATTGACTTTGCGATTCTGGGCACCGGCATGGCGCGCTCTGTTTTCGGCATCGAACGGCCGAGCGTCGGCCTGCTCAATGTCGGTGTCGAGGAGATCAAGGGTCAGGAAGAAGTCAAGGAGGCGGGCCGTATGTTGCGCGAGGCCAACATGGCTTCGATGAACTACCACGGTTTCGTCGAAGGCGACGACATCGGCAAGGGTGCTGTCGACGTGGTCGTCACCGAAGGATTTGCCGGCAACATAGCGCTGAAGACGGCGGAAGGCACGGTAAGACAGATCGCCGGTTACCTGCGCGCCGCGATGAACCGGACGCTGATGGCCAGGATCGGCTATCTCTTTGCCAAGGGCGCCTTCGATCGCCTGCGCGAAAAGATGGATGTTGGCCGCTCCAATGGCGGCGTCTTCCTGGGGCTGAACGGCATTGTGGTGAAAAGTCATGGCGGGGCTGATTCGGATGGCTTCGCGGCGGCGATCGAGCTTGGTTACGACATGGTGCGCAACAATCTGCTCGACCGCATCGAGGCCGATCTCGACCTGTTCCATGCGCGCAATCCGCATGCCCAGACCAACAGGAAATCCGACGTCGTTGCCGACGCAAAGGAATAGGAAAAAGCATTGATCAGATCAGTCGTGCGCGGCATGGGCGCCGCGCTGCCCCGCCGCATCATGAAGAATGCCGATTTCGAAGGCATGGTCGAGACGTCGGACGAATGGATCGCCCAGCGCACGGGCATCCGTCAGCGCCATATCGCGGCCGATGACGAGACCACGGCTTCGCTGGGCGAGGCGGCGGCGCGTGCGGCTCTCGACGATGCCGGCCTGACGCCCGCCGACATCGACCTGATCGTGCTGGCGACCTCGACGCCCAACAACACCTTTCCGGCCACTGCCGTCGAGATCCAGAACCGGCTCGGCATGCATCATGGTTTCGCCTTTGACCTGCAGGCGGTGTGCTCGGGCTTCGTCTATGCGGTGACGACCGCCGATCTTTATATTCGCGGCGGCCTGGCCAAGCGGGTCCTGGTGATCGGCTCGGAAACCTTCTCGCGCATTCTCGACTGGAACGACCGCTCGACCTGCGTCCTGTTCGGCGACGGTGCCGGCGCCATGGTTATGGAAGCAGGAGAGGGCGCGGGCAGTATCACCGATCGCGGCGTGCTGGCGGCGAGCTTGCGCTCCGACGGCACCCACAAGGACAAGCTCTACGTCGACGGCGGACCGTCGACCACCGGAACCGTTGGCCATCTCAGGATGGAAGGCCGCGAAGTGTTCAAGCATGCCGTCGGCATGATCACCGACGTCATCGAAGCGACGTTCTCGGCGGCCGGGATTACCGCTGACGATCTCGATTGGTTCGTGCCGCATCAGGCCAATAAACGTATTATTGACGCTTCCGCCAAAAAGCTCGGGATAGAGGAGCAAAAGGTGGTGGTTACGGTCGATTTGCACGGTAACACGTCAGCGGCATCCGTGCCGCTGGCGCTCTCGGTGGCCGTTGCCGATGGCCGCATCAAGAAGGGTGATCTGGTGCTGCTCGAGGCGATGGGCGGGGGCTTCACCTGGGGAGCGGTCTTGCTCCGCTGGTAAGTTCCGAACAGACAGGTTTGGGTCCTTGACCTTGACGGATCAATTACTTAGGCTCTGCCTTTGCTTGTATCGATTTATGTTTTTGAGCTGATGGGACGGTTCGCATGGGGGGAAAGACACTTACGCGCGCCGACCTTGCCGAAGCCGTTTACCGCAAGGTCGGCTTGTCGCGTACCGAATCTGCGGAACTCGTCGAAGCGGTTCTGGACGAAATTTGCGACGCGATCGTTCGCGGCGAGACGGTGAAACTGTCGTCTTTCGCGACATTCCATGTCCGCTCCAAGAACGAGCGCATCGGGCGCAATCCCAAGACCGGCGAAGAAGTGCCGATCCTGCCGCGCCGTGTGATGACCTTCAAGTCGTCCAACGTGCTGAAGAGCCGCATCCTGCGCTCCCACCAGAACAGCAGGGCCAAGGGCGGCAAGTAGCGCTCTGTGCTTCAAGGCTTCAGTTGAAAACGGTCGCTCTCTTTGACGCCGGGCTTGAATGTTGTTTCATAAACCGCTGAAATAAGGCATGATTCGGTGAAACAGTCCGGATCGTCGTCCAGCGTGAGGATTTCGCCCATGGACAAGAGCCCCGATGCTTTCCGCACCATCAGCGAGGTCGCCGAAGATCTCGATCTGCCGCAGCACGTGCTGCGTTTCTGGGAAACGCGTTTCAACCAGATCAAGCCGATGAAGCGCGGCGGCGGTCGCCGCTATTACCGGCCGCAGGATGTCGAACTGATCAAGGGCATCCGCCATATGCTCTACGACCAGGGATACACCATCAAGGGCGTGCAGAAATTGCTGCGCGAGAATGGCAACCATTTCCTGGTCGCCATCGGCAATGGCGACATGGCGGCCGTCGAGGCGATCTCGCAGCGCCGGCAGGCCGATGCGGTGCCGCTGACGCCGGGCGCCCAGCCGCGCGGCGCGGACGACGAGATGCTTGTCGGCCAACCCAAGCTGAAACCGAGCCGCCGCTTTTTCGGGCTGGGCAAGAGCGACGAGGAAGGCCCGGTCCAGCCCGACACGTCGAAGCTCTCGCGCGACAACCGCGCGCTGTTGCAGGAAGCGCTGTTCGACCTTCTGGAGTGCAAGCGCCTGCTCGATCAGGTGCGCTAAGGGCCGGCGGCAGTCTCCCAAACCGGAACGGTCTTGGAGGTCATGCGTTACGATTCCTTCTGCAAATGAAGGAACCCCTGCCATGGCTTCGCTTTCGAATATCTCCGACATCGACCTTGAAAAGCAGGTCACAGCGCTCTCCAGGGAACTGGCGGCGCTGAGGAAAGCGGTGTCCAGACGGGGCGGCGCTTACTACGAGGACGGGCGCGACGCCGCGTCGGACTACTATTCGCACCTTGCCAGCTATCTCGGCGACGCTCTGCCCGCGATCAGGAAGCAAGGCAGGGCGATCGAGAGGACAGCGCGCGATCATCCGGCAACGGCAGCCGCCGTCGGCTTGGTTGTGGTCGGGCTGGTTGCCAGCCTGCTGCTCAGCCGCCGCTAGCTCGATCCGGTCGAGCGCAAAGAAAATGGCGGCCGCCCATGCCGGACGGTCGCCATTTCCGTCGGTGACAGTCGATCAGCGAGCGAGCTTGATTCGGCTCTTCGGATCGACCTTCATGATCTGGCTGCACTTGCCGTAGACGGTGCCGTTCTTGTCGGTGGCGTCGGTATAGGTGCCCTTGCAGTCCAACTGCAGCACCAGACAGGAGCCCGACCCCTTGCACACCGCGCCGCCGTCGCCGGTGGGGTGCGTGCCGGCGAAGGCCGAGTTCGGCACGGAAACCGAGCCGAAGGCCGAGACGATGATGGCCGCGGCGAACGAGAGGCGCTTGAAATTCGAGATGTTGGTCATTTGAGCATTTCCTTCTCTGGATTGAGGATCGCTGTCTGCGTCCCTCTGGTTGGGGATCGCCTTCTTGGCGTCCATGCCGGTTTAGTGCGGCCCAGGGAGGAAAGGTTCACGCGTCGGTTCGAAAAAAATCGCGCGGTCGATATCGAGGCGGTTTCTCGGTGTGGGATCAAGGCACTGGCCTGCGCGTGGCTGGCTGTCCCAAACCCTGTTTCCATCAAATTGTGTCTGGAAAATCCAACGAGAAGGCAGCCTTGGTTAAGCCAGCCTTCTCGCTGGGGGAGGCGGTGGGGTTAAACCTTCTTCTCCACCAACTTCTTGTGGTGGTGGTGATGATGGTGGTGGTGGCGAATGTGATGACGGTGATGGTGATGATAGCGGTGATGCTTTGCATGCAGGGGCGCAGCATCGGCGCTGTTGGCGCCGATGATCGGCATCGAGACGGCAAGTGCGACTGCGAGTCCGAGTGCGGACAGGAGGGACTTCTTCATGACTTCGTTTCCTTTTTACGCGGACCGCGTTTTCAACGTCACTGATTGAAGTCGGTGACTGGGTGCCGCGGCAGGGACTATCGCCCTGGAATTTTTCGACAGTTTTTCCGGACTGTAGAATTTTGTTTCTGGATTGTGTCTGAAGCCCCTTCACCGTGGAAGCGAGCCTCACATCGGCGGCGCGACACCGTTGTTTCCGACCACGACCCGGCTGGCGACCAGCGTGCCGTCGCTGCCGCGCTCGGCGTTGACGAAGACGGTCGCACCAGGCTTGAGATCCGCCGGCGTCGCCGCGGCGAAGGTCACGATCGGCGTCGATTGCGGTATGGCGATTTCTTTCTTCTGGCCATTGTCATAGGTCAGGGTCACCGTGCGGCCGTTGATTTCCGTCACGTCGGCGATGGTGCCGTTGGTCATCCGGCTGTTGGGCTGAAGGTCCCATGGCCGATCGCCTTCGCCGGTCCCCTTGAGGGCTGCGGGGAAGATCACCACTTCGAGCGCTCCGCTGCCGCCATCCGCCTTCGCGACCGAAGCGATGCCGACGAAGTCGCCCTGCTTGATGTCTTCGGCTGACGCCTTGGCGACGCCGGAGATCTTCCAGTCCGTGGGCAGCTTGATGGCGTCGGTGCTGCCTTCCCGTGTCTTCACGGTGAGTAGCGACGGTTCGAAACTGACCACTGTACCGCGCACCTGCACGGCATCTGCCGCCTGGGCGGCCGCCATGTTGCTCCCGGCAAAGCTGGAAATCGTGCCGAGCGCAACAACAATTGTCTTCAAGTCCATGGATCCGATCCTTTCGAAAGGCTGGCCGGAAATGGCCAAATCGTTGGCAAACCAGCGACAACTGCCTAACGAACGAGCGGCCCAAAACCGTTGAACAATTCGGCGCTCGACCCTTCAAAACAACTTGATCGGCATGGCTTCCATATCGGTGCCGTGAGTTCGGTGCTGGCCGATTTTTCGGGCTGGCATCACGATGCCGTGACGGTTTCTTTGGTGCTTGGCAAACTGTCGACAAGAGGGCATTCTCCCGCCCGTCTCAGGCAACAACATGATTTGACTAAAACTCTTTCAGCCCACGGAGTTGCCAATGTCCAACATAGCAAAACGCGATACCTTCTCCGAACTGGCGGCGACCGAGATTGCGCCCGATCACAGCGCCCTCAGAGCCATCCGGGAAACCAGGGGATACAGTCTGGAAGAGCTGTCCCTGACATGCGGCCTGTCCATCAATGAGATCGCGGACATCGAAAGCGGCAGGGATGCCGACCCGTCGAAGCTTCGGCGCATCGCCACGGCGCTCCGGCTCCCGGAAGGTGCACTGGTCAATCCAGCCGTGCTGGTGCAACCCACGGAAAATCGATCCGTCTGATAATGGCGACGCCGGGGTCGCTTAAAACCTACCTGCAGCGCTTTTGGTTTTGAAGTTCTTTACGAGACTTCAAATCCAGCGCTGGACCAAATCCAGCGCTGGACATTGGCGCGACAGACCCTGCTACCTTAACCCTGCTTTACGCAGGCCATCGATAAGTAACTCAGTATCCTCCGGGTGTTTGTGCGGGGGAACTTTGCGCCACTGCGCGGTAGTGAAGTTCGGGTGCACCTTCAATAGCTCATGGGCATGCTTCTCCGCGTCTCGAGCGTTCCCGAGATGGGCATGGCTCGCTGCCATAAGCCGATGGCCTTCGGAACCATCCTGCATCTTTTGCAACGTCTCTATCGTTTTTTCATATTCGCCGAGCTGGAAATAGGCATCACCGAGATACCAGAGATAGGAATCCGGGTAGTAAGGGTTGAGCCGCATCGCCCGCTCCAGCAGCTTTACGGACCGCTCCGCCTGACGAACATAGACAAGGCAGTCGCCCATCTCGGCCAGCAGGTCGGCGTCATTGGGATTGAGCTGCAGAGCACGTTCGTAGGCTGCGATCGCTGGATCGTGTTCTTTCTTATAGAGGTGGGCCAAGCCCATCTCCGAATAACCGCGTGCATCGAGATCGTCATGCTGGACGGCCAGACTCGCCAGGTTTAACGCCTCGTTCAGTGCGCCTTCCGGATCTTTTGTCCACGCGTAGCGCCATTCGACGTTGAACGTCCGCGACAGGGCTGCGTAGCTGCGCGCATAGCGAGGATCAAGATCCCGCGCCTGCTCATAAAGCCGCCTGGCATGCCAATTGCTCTCCGGGCGGAAGCGGAAGCTGAGATCTTGCCCACGCAAGATCATGCCATAGGCATGGATATTGGGATGATTCTGCGACATCAGCCGTCGCTTCTCAGCCATATCGATATGCACGGCAAGCCGCGACGCGGTCATCGCGGTAACGTCGTCCTGGAAGGCGAAGATGTCCTCGATGCTGCCGTCGTAACGTTCTGACCAGATCGTATGCTCGGTCTGCGCCTCGATCAGGTCCACGGCAATCCGGAGACGGGTGCCTGCACGGCGAAGACTTCCTGACAGGAGGTAGCGAACGCCTAGTTGATTGGCGATCTCGCGCGGCGATCGCGTCTGCCCCATAACGGCTATTGCAGAGTGCCGTGCGATCACCATCAGGTTGCGGAACCGGCACAGATTGGAAATGAGGTCCGCCGCGACGCCTTGGCACAAATGAAAGTCCGCCGGATCGCCCGAAACGTTCTCGAGCGGCAGGACTGCCACCGAGCTCTCCGGCGCGGAACGCTCGGGCGCAGCAGCGAAGAGCAGCGGCGACGTTCTGGGCACTTCATGAGACAATTCGAAATCGACTGCGAAGACCTCAAGCTCGTCAGCAATGTTTTTCAGCTTTTGCTTGCCCAGCGACCGGAACGAACACTCCGGCTCACTGCGAACAAGTTGGCGAACGGATTCAGCGATGCATATGCCGCGTGGCGCCGCCAGCGATTGGATCCGAGCGGCCAAATTGATGCCGTGGCCGTAGATCGCACCGTCGCTGGCAATCGTCTCGCCAATGGCAATGCCGATCCGATAGGTAATGGGCTCTTGGGCGCCTGACCACACCACCTCGTTGGACAGTTCCCGCTGCATCTCGACCGCGAAATGCAACGCCTGGGCTGCGCTGGGGAACAGAGCCACCAGGCCGTCGCCAGCCGTATCGATAACTGAACCGCCATAGTCGCTGACAAGGCCGCGTATGAGATTAAGCGATCGGGTCAGGCGGACAACCGTCCCTGCCTCATCCTGATCCATCAGGCGACTATAGCCGTGCACGTCCGCGTAGACGATCGCCGACAGCTTTCGATTAAGCATCTCGTGTAGCCTGATGGCCATAAGCCCTCTCGCCCGCGTTGGCGGCAAATCGCCAAGCAGTCCAGCGTATAGCACACGAGGACAGCCGACTGCAGCCGGGAAAGAAAGGCACATTACGATCGAAAGGGAATATTGCCGAGATCGAAAAAATTATAGTTCGCTCATGGAGCAATGCGTGCAGTCGTTCTTTACAAGCGGCTCGGCACCGCATCGTCACAAAGCGACGCCAATCCCCGGCTTGGCGGGCAAACGTCAACCCGCCTCAGGGATGTACTCCTTTTGGGGTCAGTCGCTGTTGCCGCCGCCGCGAGCGCTCATGCCGCGCGCGCTCATTCCCCTTGCACTCATGCCGCGAGCGCTCATCCCCTTTGCACTCATGCCGCGCGCGCTCATGCCGGCAGCATCCATGCCGCCCGGTCCACCGCCGAACATCGCCGCAAGCAGCACATCCTCGAACATGCCTGTCTCTACATCCATGCGCACTGTGTAGTCAGCCTTGTCGTAGGACCAGACGCGCAGACCATCGGCGAAGTCGAAGTCCGCTGCCGCGAGGCCTGTAAGTCCGGTCGGACTGGGCGAACGAGCAGGGCTGAACTTGCCGAGGTCCTCGGCGACAAGCTCCCCATCTCCATGCACAAGGAATATTACGGGCCTTGGAAGATCATAGTAGCTTCCTTCAAAGCTGAAGCCGTATATCCTTGCAAACCTGCCGTTTTCCAGCTGGTTTTCCAGCAATCTATTCTGCCCTGTTCGGTTTCCAGCGCCTTGGCGGCGCCCGATGAATTCGAACCCGTTCTCAAGCTTCATAAAATATCCGACGAAGCTGTCCCCGCCGGTCACCTGTATTACTGCACCGGCAGCCGTATCACCTTTGGTCCACGGAACGCCCGCAGCATTTACGGTATACACCTCGATCTGTTCCAACACCCGTTGTTTCCAAACAACGATTCTATCTCCAGCCACCACAGGTACGCCGTTTACGTCCTTATTATCTATCAATGCTGGTATATTTTCTGCTGATGCTACCTGCGCCACAATAGGATTCAGAAGTGGGTTCACCACCTGCAGATCAATTACAAAATGGCCAAATAGGTTTATACCCGACACGCTAAGAAGGCTTTCTACCATCGACATAATCCTCTGGTTTCTGATGAGTGTAATTA
>NZ_NWQG01000068.1:0-50794 GCF_002529485.1 Mesorhizobium sanjuanii | reverse complement strand
CCTCTCTCAAGCGCGACGGCAGAAGAAACGTCGAGCATTGCCGCAGCGACCCCAGCCGTCCATCCGCCTTCGGCGGCTGTCCAGCCTCAAGGGGGAAGGAGACCGCGGCCTTGATTATTTTATTCGATTTTTAATCTTTTTTCGCCGCGCCTCTGGACAAGGCGAATCACCTTTGATTCTTTACGGACGATTCGGAAGTGCGGCGTAGCCGGATCGTCAAGCGTCATAGACAGATTCGGGGAGTGCCATTTATGGCGAAGGCGGACGCGTGGGGCGCGCCCGGAGGGACGGCTTTTGAGCGGCGTGAGGCGAGACGCGACGGTCTCGCCGGCAATGCACGGCTCATCGCCGAACCCGCCTACCGGCGGCTGCTGGCGGCCGAGCCGTTTCTGCGCCGATCGATACCGGCCCTCATCATAATTTTCCTGATCGTCATCGCGGCGCTGCGCTTCCTGTCGCTGATGAACGAACGCGACGAAGTCGAGCGCGACGCCAGGGCGGTGCTGGCGCTGGCGGCAGGCCAGATGGCCAGCGCAATCTCGGCCGACCCCAATGCCGCGTCTGGAGCCGCCCAGGATCTGCTGGAGAACACCAGCCGCCAGGGGGCCATGGGCCGAAGCCACGTGCTTGCGATCACCGATGGCGCCTTCAAGATCATCGCCGTGTCGCCGCTCACGACAGGGTGGCAGGGGCGCTCGCTCGACAGCCTGGTGCTTGGCGGCCAGCCGCTGTTCATGTTCGGCGATCGTGCAGGCGTGATGGAGGTCAGCATCGGCGGACACGACTGGTTCGCGGCGGTGAGCCTGGCAACCAACAAGAAGAATGCCGCGGCCGTGCTGGTGCCACAGGAGGCGGTCTTCGACACATGGCGCAAGACGGTCTCGCTCAACGTGACACTGTTCGTGCTCACCGCCGGCGTGCTGATCATCATCCTCTATGCCTATTTCGGCCAGGCGGCGCGGGCGCAAGCCGCCGACCGCATCTATCTCGAAGCGCATCAGCGCATCGACATGGCGCTGGTGCGCGGCCGCTGCGGCCTGTGGGACTGGGACATGGTGCGCGGCAAGATGTACTGGTCGCGCTCGATGTACGACATGCTGGGCTACGAGCCCTGCGACACAATGCTGTCGTTCGGCGAGGTCGACGAGATCATCCACCCCGAGGATGGCGACCTGTTCGAGCTCGCCAACCGCATCGTCGGTCGCGAGATCGATCATATCGACCAGGTGTTCCGTATGCGCCATGCCGACGGACAGTGGGTGTGGATGCGCGCAAGAGCCCAGGTCATCGATCCGGAGGCGCCGGAGATCCAGCTGATCGGCATCGCCGTGGACGTCACCGAGCAGCGGCATCTGGCGCTGCGCTCGGAGGCCGCCGACCTGCGCCTTCGGACCGCCATCGAGAACATCAACGAATCCTTCGTGCTCTGGGATTCGGCCCAGCGGCTGATCATGTGCAATTCCAAATACCAGCAGGACAACGGCCTGTCGGATCGCGATGTGATGCCGGGCGCCTCGCGCGCCGTGCTGGAAGATCGCATGCTGGCCTACGCCTCGGAGCGGCGGCTTGCCAACACCAGCGGGGCGCAAGGCGGCGCGACCTTCGAGCGGCAGCTCGCCGACGGCCGCTGGCTGCAGGTCAACGAACTCAGGACCAGGGACGGCGGTATCGTCTCGGTCGGCTCCGACATCACCCAGATCAAGCTGCATCAGGAGAAGCTGGTCGACAGCGAGCGCCGGCTGATGGCGACCATCCACGATCTCAGCCTCGCCCGCAGGGCCGAGGAAGAACGGTCGCGCGAACTGGTCGAGCTCAATCGCAAATACATGAAGGAAACCGAGCGCGCCGAGGCGGCGAACCGGGCCAAGTCCGAATTCCTAGCCAACATGTCGCATGAATTGCGCACGCCGCTCAACGCCATCATCGGCTTTTCCGAGCTGATGGAACAGGGCCTGTTCGGGCCGCTCGGTTCGTCGCGCTACGAGGAATATGCCACCGACATCAACGGCAGCGGCAAGTATCTGCTGGGCGTCATCAACGACATCCTCGACATGTCGAAGATCGAGGCCGGCCAGTTCTCGATGGACCGGGAGGAAATCGACCTCTGCCCGCTGATCCGGGAGACCGTACGCGTCGTCTCGCTGCAGGCGGCGGAAAAGTCGATTTCCGTCGAAACACGCATCCCCGATTCGCTGACGCTCTTCGCCGATCGCCGGGCGATCAAGCAGATCGTCATCAACCTTTTGTCGAATGCGGTGAAGTTCACCGGCCAGGGCGGCCGCATAGCGGTGAGAGCCCGCAATATGTCGGGCGCGCTGGTGCTGACGATCGAAGACAATGGCTGCGGTATCCCGAAAGAGGCCCTAAGCAAACTCGGGCGGCCGTTCGAACAGGTGCAGAACCAGTTTTCCAAGAGCCATACCGGCTCCGGTCTTGGCCTCGCCATCTCGCGCTCGCTAGCCGAGCTTCAGGGCGGCGCCTTGAAAATCCGCTCCACCGAAGGTGTCGGCACGATCGTGTCGGTGCGCATTCCCGTCAAGAGGGCGGCGCAGGCGGTCAAGGCTGCAGCTTGACGGATTCTGTAAGAATCCTCCGCAGCGCTGGCGCGAAGGAATGAGGCATAGGCTAATCCGGCGACGAACGCCGCCGGACGCCTATACAGCATTTCACTGCATGCTGCCGTTGCCGCCACCCCATTGACGGTGACCACCCATGCGACCGCCCTTCGGCAGTTCGCTCTTCTCGATCTTGCCGTCATTGTTGCGGTCGAGCATGGAAAAGACCTTCTTCTCGCGACCAGTGATGTCATCGGTCGTCAGCGTGCCGTCGCCCTTGGTGTCGTAGCGGGCGATGATACGCTTGGCCATCCGCTCGAAGCGCGCCTTCTCGAGTGCGTCGGCGAGCTGGGCGACGGTCAGCTTGCCGCCATTGTCGGCGACCATCTTCTTCAGGCGTGCGTTCATGGCATCGGAAAACTGGTCGAACGTGATGGTGCCGTCCGAATCCTTCATCGCCTTGCTGAGGCGCATCATCATGCCCTCGCGCATTCTGGCACTGGCATTATTTTCGGCATAGGCCGTGGTGCCGACCGCGCCGGCTAAGGCTACGAAGGCAAGGGCAAGTTTGGTTGACTTTCTCATGGTCTTCTCCTGTTGCATCGTCACCCCCGATGCGATCCGAACTACCTTCGGGCTTCTGCCGTCACGGTCGTTTGGCACGAAGCAAAAGGTCGAAATTCTTTCTGACCTTTTGCGACGTCTCCTTGAGGTGTGCTTCCAGCACTCCGAAATCCGGCAGGTCGGTGACCGCCAGAAGCAGATCTGAAAGCCCCGGCGGCACGTCATCGTGTTCGAACACGCCGGTGAGGCAGAGCCTGATCATCTGGGTCAGCGCCAAATAGAGAACATAGGCATCGCAGAGTTCCTGCCTGACCTGGGCCTCGGCGAAATCCGGCGCCAGGCGAGACAGGATGTCGGCTGTCCCGGTGGCCCTGCGGCCGGCATCGACCTGCCCTGTGATCACGGCCACCTGAGCGATGAATTCGAGATCGATAAGGCCGCCCGGGACCAGCTTGATGTCCCAGAGATCGCGCGGCGGCTTCTCCTTTTCGATCATCGCGCGCATCTCGGACGCTTCGGCCATCACCTTGGCGGCATCGCGCGGCAGGGCCAGCACCGCCGTCACGTCCGTCTCGACCTCGGCGCAGAGCGCCTGATCGCCGCCGATGGCGCGGGCCCTGGCCAGCGCCATATGCTCCCAGGTCCAGGCATCCTGGCGCTGATACTTCTTGAAGGCGTCGACATGGGTGGCCACCGGCCCCTTGTTGCCGGAGGGGCGCAGGCGAAGGTCGAGCTCGTAGAGAACGCCCTCGGCCGTCGGCGCCGACACGGCCGATATCAGCCGCTGCGTCATCCTGGAGTAGTAGTGGGAAGGCGCCAGCGGCTTGTCGCCGTCGGAGTCTTCGGCGTCAGCATCGTGATCGTAGAGCAGGATGAGGTCGACATCGGAGCCGGCCGTCAATTCGCGGCTGCCGAGCTTGCCCATGCCGAGCAGCGCAATGGTACCACCGGCGATGCGGCCGTGGCGCTGTGCGAACTCGGCGATCACCGCCTGCAAGGCCGCATCGATGGTGAGATCGGCGAGATCGGAAAAGGCGCGGCCAGCACGGGCCGGGTCGATCGAACCGGCCAGCAGCCGCACCCCGATCAGGAATTTCTGTTCCGATGCAAAGATGCGCAAGCGGTCGAGCACGTCCTCATAGGCCCGGTCGCCTTCTATGAAGGCAGCGAGACGCGCCGACAGATAGGCGCGGTCCGGCAATTCGGTCAGCAGGGCCGGATCGAGCAGGCCGTCGAAGACATGCGGCCGGCGGGTGATGATCGCGGCCAGCCGGGGTGCCGCGCCCATGATCGTCGCCATCAGTTTCAGCAGGGCGGGATTGGACTGGAGCAGCGAGAAGAGCTGGATGCCGGCAGGCAGGCCGGCGAGAAACTCGTCGAAGCGAATGACTGCCTCGTCGGCCCGGCGCGTCTGGCCGAATGCCTTGAGCAGCGCCGGCGTCAATTCGGTCAGCCGTTCGCGCGCCTCGGCCGACTGGGTGACGCGGTAGCGGCCGAAATGCCAGCCGCGAATGACGCGGCAAATGTCGCTCGGCCGCTGGAAGCCGAGGCCGCTCAAGGTCTGCAGCGTATCAGGATCGTCGACGTCGCCGGTAAAGACAAGGTTGCCGACGCCGGCCGAAAGCTCGGGCGCGGTTTCGAAAAGCGCGGCGTAGTGGCGTTCGACCTGGTGCAGGGCGGCGCGGAACGCCACGGCAAAACCTGCCGCATCGGCAAAACCCAGCATATGGGCAATGCGATCCAGCCCCTCGTCGTCTTCCGGCAGCGTGTGGGACTGCTCGTCGGCGACCATCTGGATGGCATGCTCGACGCGGCGCAGGAACCAATATTGGCTGGTGAGCGTGTCGCGGGCGTCGGCCGTGATCCAGCCGCGCGCCGCAAGCTGGCCGAGCATCGGCACGGTCTCGCGGCCGCGCAGATCGGGAAAGCGGCCGCCGGCGATGAGCTGCTGGGTCTGGACGAAGAACTCGATCTCGCGGATGCCGCCGCGGCCGAGCTTGACGTTGTGGCCTTTGACCGCGATCTCGCCATGCCCCTTATGGGCGTGGATCTGCCGCTTGATCGAATGGACGTCGGCGATCGCCGCATAGTCCATGTATTTGCGCCAGACATAGGGCTGCAATTCCCTGAGGAACGCGTCGCCGGCCGCGATATCGCCGGCCACCGGACGCGCCTTAATCATGGCGGCGCGCTCCCAGTTCTGGCCACGCGCCTCGTAGTAGCGCAGTGCCGCCTCGACCGGGATCGCCAGCGGCGTTGAACCGGGGTCGGGGCGCAGCCTGAGGTCGGTACGGAAGACATAGCCGTGCTCGGTGCGGTCCTGCAGGATGCGGACGAGCCGGCGGGTCAGGCGTGAGAACAGCTCCGTCGCGTCGAGCGGATCGATGACGGCCGGCGCTTCCGGGTCGAAGAAGACGACGAGGTCGATGTCGGACGAGAAGTTCAATTCATGCGCGCCGAGCTTGCCCATGCCGAGCAGGATCCAGCCCGATTGCCGCGAAGGATCCTCCGGGTCGGGCAATTTGAGCTTGCCTTGCTCGTGCGCATCGCGAAGCAGGAAGTCGACGGCGGCACGGGTGCAGGCATCGGCAAGATCGCTCAACCGCCGCACCGTGACAGCGGTCTCGGCTTCGCCTGCAAGATCGGCGAGCGAAATCAGGACATGTGCTTCAGTCTTCCATTGCCGCAGCTCCATCATCAGGCTGCTTTCGGAGACAGCTTGCGCACGCGCGGCCTTGTCGATGGCAGCGCCGATCGTGGCCAGCCGCGCCTCGACCGTTTCATCGAAAAGCGTGTCAAGAATCTCAGGGCGGCGGCGCACCATGTCGCGCAGGAACGGCGACAGGTCGAACATGGCGGCAAGCAAATCCTGAGCGGCTTCCTTGCCGGTCAGGAATTTCGCCAGCCGGGCAAGCCCCTCTTCCTGCGCGGCTGAAGCGATCTCCGACAATTCTCGCCTGGCCCGGTCTGGATCCAGTGGAACAAGCCTGGCCGCCGGCTGCAAAAGCCAGTTGGCCCCGACCCGCTTCGCAGCCGCCCTCGCCGCCATCAGTGCTCCTCCCGTCCGGGAAAACTCATGACGACCGACAATCCGGGATCTGCCGGCAGAAGATCAATCCGTCCATTGTGGAACGTCATGATCGCCTTGGCGAGGCTGAGGCCAAGACCGGAACCGGGCTGCGAGCGGCTTTTTTCCAACCGCACGAAACGCTCGGTCACCCGTGCGCGATCGGCGTCGTCGGGAATGCCCTGGCCATTGTCGGAGACAGTAAGCCTGATTTCGCCGCCAACCCGTTCCAGCGTCACGCGCACGCCGGGCTTGCCGGTCGAATCGGTCGAATATTTGATCGCGTTGTCGACGATGTTCGACAACGCCTGGCCGATCAGCTCGCGATTGCCGTCGACAGCAAAACTGCCTTCGACCGAACTCTCCAGCGTCACGCCGGCCTCTTCCGCCACCGGTTCGTAGAGTTCGACGACGTCGCGCACGGCGGCCGCCAGGTCGACCCGGCTGGTGCTTTCCGAGGAATAGCCTGCCTCCAGCCTGGAGATCATCAGGATGGCGTTGAAGGTCTTTATCAGCTGGTCGGACTCGGCAATGGTCCCTTCCAGCGCCTGCCGGTAGTC
Source organism: Mesorhizobium sanjuanii (assembly GCF_002529485.1). NCBI lineage: Bacteria > Pseudomonadati > Pseudomonadota > Alphaproteobacteria > Hyphomicrobiales > Phyllobacteriaceae > Mesorhizobium > Mesorhizobium sanjuanii. Next base: position 44,048 of record NZ_NWQG01000068.1, on the reverse strand, counting down.
GGTGGTCCTGTGCTTGCCGGAAAGCACCGCCTCTGCGCGGTTGCGCAGCCGGGTCAGCGGCGTCTTCAGATCGTGGGCGATGTTGTCGGAGACCTGCTTCAGACCCTCGTTGAGCGTGGCGATCCTGGCCAGCATGGAATTGAGGTTTTCGGAGAGCCGGTCGAACTCGTCGCCCGCGCCGGTAACCGGCAACCGGCCGGAAAGATCGCCGCCCATGATGCGGCGGCTCGCCTCCGACACACTGTCGATGCGCTTCAGCGCCGCGCGGCCGACAAAGAACCAGATCAGCAGCCCGCCAAGCCCCATCATGCCCAGCGCCAGCATCAGGGCGCGGCGAATGACGGCGCGGAACCGCTCCGGCTCGCCGAGGTCGCGGCCGACAAGCATGATCATCTGGTTGGGCAGGCGCAGCACAAGCGCAATGGCGTTGTGGCCCTTTTCGCCCTGCGCCTGCACTTCATTCTCGCCGGACTGCTGATCGGAGACCGGGTTGCGCTGCCGTTCGAGCTCGCCCTCACCGAAGCGCCGATAGGAGAACGGTTCCTTCGTCCAGCCTTCGGTCTCGATCACGCCCGGCTCAAGGCTCTGCACATTGCCGGTCAGGATCTGGCCATTGGTGTCGGCGATCAGATAGAGGTTGGCGCCGGGCTGGCGTGAGCGGGCCTCGACTACGCGCACCAACACCGGCAGACCACCGCGCTGATAGGCCCGCGCGAGGCCGAGCACCTCGTCGTTGATGGTGTCTTGCGTCTGTGCGGTCAGCATGCGCGCCGACAGCGAGGTCATGTAGAAGACGAGCAGCACGGCGCAAAGCGCGAAAAGCAGGAGATAAAGCGCCGAAAGCCGCGCCGCCGTCGTCTTCATGATGGCCGGCAGGGACAGTGCCATAAGGCCCTACCCGCTCTTCAGCATGTAGCCGGCGCCGCGAACCGTATGCAGGATCGGCTTGTCGAAGCCCTTCTCGATCTTGCCGCGCAACCGCGAGACATGAACGTCGATGACGTTGGTCTGCGGATCGAAATGATAGTCCCAGACATTTTCGAGCAGCATGGTGCGCGTCACCACCTGACCGGCATGGCGCATCAGATATTCGAGCAGGCGGAACTCGCGCGGCTGCAGCGTGATCTCACGCGACGCGCGCCGAACCGAATGGGAAAGCCTGTCGAGTTCGAGATCGCCGACCCGATAGACGGTTTCGGCTTCCCTGGAACTGGCGCGACGGTTCAGCACTTCCACGCGGGCGAGCAGTTCGGAGAAGGCGTAGGGCTTGGTCAGATAGTCGTCGCCGCCGGCGCGCAGGCCGGTGACGCGGTCGTCGACCTCGCCGAGCGCCGACAGGATCAGCACCGGCGTCGTGTTGCCCCTGGAACGCAATCCAGCGATGACCGAGAGGCCGTCGCGGCGCGGCATCATGCGATCGATGACCATCACGTCATAGTCGCCTGCATCGGCGAGAGCGAAGCCGGTTTCGCCGTCACCCGCCACATGCGCGGTATGCCCGGCCTCGGCAAAGGCCTTCTGGAGGTAATCCGCGGCCTCGCGGTCATCTTCTATGACGAGAATCTTCATAGAGCCGTTATACGCGATTTCGCTGGAAGATTGAGTGGCCGGCATGTGCATCATGGCCTTCACCTTGGCGTATCGCAAACAAAGCGATTCAAGGATACGCGATAAGTCTTTGTTTTAGTACGCCGTTGCCCCAACCGCTACCCAGCCTCGGGTCAAGCTCGTTTGGGCGACATGTTTGGATTACGCGGCAGCGGGCGATGGGAGCCCGCTGCCGCTGGAGCAAAACACGATGACTGACTAACGTGTTCAGGCTCCGTGCTTTCCCATGCGATGGCTCGGGGGTGTTTGAAAACCACCGCATTGGAAAAGTCTGATACATCAGCCCTTGGCGACAGGCAGCGCGACGAAGCGATTGGTGTCGTCGCGGGTGATCTGCATCAGCACCGCCTTGCGGCCGGACTTCACCGCATCGGCCATCGCCTTGGCGACGTCGTCGGTGCCGTTCACCTCAGTCGAATTGACCGAGGTGATGACGTCGCCGGGCTGGATGCCGCGGTCGGCGGCATCGCTGTCCGGGTCGACATCGGTCACGACAAGGCCCTTGCCATTGTCCGACTTGGTAACGGTGAGGCCGAGATCGGCCAGCGTGTCGGGCTTTGCCGGTGCGGCGGGCTGCTGCTGGTCGGCCGAGGCCTGCTTGTCGCTCGAGGGCAGTTTGCCGAGGTCGACCTTGACCGTCTCGCTCTTGCCATCACGCCAGACCGTGACGTCGACAGATTTGCCGGGCGAATAGGCGCCGATGAGACGAGCCAGTTCCTTCGGCGAAGCGACATCCTTGCCATCGACCTGGGTGATGACGTCACCTGATGTGATGCCGGCCTTCTTGCCGGGACCATCGTCCTGGGCGCTGGAAACGAGCGCGCCCTTCTCGGACTTAAGGCCGAGCGATTCGGCGATGTCGGAGGTGACCGGCTGGATCTCGACGCCGAGCCAGCCGCGCTGGACGGAGCCGTTCTTCATCAGGTCTTCCACTACCTGCTTGGCGGTCGAAGCGGGAATGTCGAAGGCAATGCCGACGCTGCCGCCGGACGGCGAGAAGATAGCGGTGTTGATGCCGACGACCTGGCCGTTGAGATTAAAGGTCGGGCCACCCGAATTGCCGCGGTTGACCGAGGCGTCGATCTGGATGAAATCGTCATAGGGGCCGGCGCCGATATCGCGGCCACGGGCCGAGACGATGCCGGCGGTAACCGTGCCGCCAAGGCCGAACGGATTGCCGACGGCCACGACCCAGTCGCCGACGCGGACCTTGGAATCATCGGCGAAGTCGACATAGGTGAACTTGCCGACGCCATCGACCTTGAGCACGGCGAGATCGGTGCGCGGATCGGTGCCGATCAGCTTGGCGTCGAGTTCCTTGCCGTCATTCATCACCACGGTGAAGGCCGAGCCTTCCTCGACAACATGGTTGTTGGTGACGAGATAGCCGTCATCGGAAATGAAGAAGCCGGAGCCCTGCGCAACCGGCCGAGGCTGGTCGTTGTGGCGGTCGCGACGCCCGAAACGGCGATGACCCTGGTCCTGGCCATCGCCAAAGCCACGGAACTCCTTGAAGAAGCGGCGCAATTGCGGATTGTCGGGCAGGTTGTCGAAGCCGCCCTGATCGTCGGAGCCGTCATCGGCGGCCGGCTGAATCCTGGCCTTGACCTTGACACTGACGACCGCTGGCGAGACCCGCTCGACGACATCGGCGAAGCTCGGGACCTGCGGGGCCTCGACGCGCACAGCATCGGCCAGAACCGGGGCGGTCCCGGTGGTGACGGCAGCGAAGCCTATCGCGCCGGCAATGGCGACAGAAGCGGCGGCGGCCATCAGACGCTTGCGGGTGCGGGGATATGAATTGGGGGCAATATTCATGGTTCTCGTATCCTCTTTGAAGGGATGCGCTCTGGTGAGCATCCTCAGGCAAGGAGGAATAGAGGGGCGCACATTACGGCGCCATTTCCAGTGCATGAAAGTTTTGTAATGTACTGGCAACAAGGGCGCACAAATCTCTTGGTTATGCTCGTCTGCTGCCCTATGTTGTATACAATTCAGCACAGGGCTTTCACTATGACAGCAAGCGCCACCATGACAATTCGGGTTTCGTCCGAAACCAAGCTGAAGCTTGAGCGGATCGCCGCCGACACAAGGCGCAGCAAATCCTTCCTCGCGGCCGAGGCCATATCGGCTTATGTCGATCGCGAGCTTGAGATCATTGAAGGCATCAAACGCGGCGTGGCCGACGCGGCGGCAGGCCGTGTCGTGCCCCACGACGAAGCCATGGCGGAAATCGACGCCGTCATCGAAGCAGCGGAAGCCAAGCGCGCAGGCAAGACGTGAAGCGGTTTGTCACCTGGTCGCGAGAAGCGCTGGATGACATCAAACACCAGGTCGCCTTTATCGCGCGTGACAATCCTGCCGCCGCCAGACGCCTCGCTGATCGCATTCGCGAAGCGGGCCAGCAACTTGGTGACATGGCGACTGGCCGGCCTGGCCGGGTAGCAGGCACCTATGAGCGGCCGATCAGCCGCCTGCCCTACATCATTGCCTATCAGTTGGGGCCGATCGCGAGTCGTGAGAGCGTCATTATCTTGCACGTCATTCACACGTCGCGGGACTGGCCGCCGGAGGAATGGCCGAATTAATTACCCAGCATCTTATCCAGCGCCGCCTGTTCCTCGGGAGTCAATGCAGCGGTTGCTGTCGAACGGCGCGATCGGGCGGTCAGCACGATGAAGAACCCGCCGGCCAGAAGCAGAAGGATCGGCGTACCCCAGAGCAAGCCATTGCGCAGGTTGAAGCGCGGCTTCAAAAGCACGAACTCGCCGTAGCGCGAAACGATATAGTCCATCACCTGCTGGTCGCTGTCGCCGGCGACCAGGCGCTGGCGCACCAGGACACGCAGGTCTCGGGCGAGGTCGGCATCGGATTCGTCGATCGACTGGTTCTGGCAGACCATGCAGCGCAGCCCCTCGGAAAGGGCGCGCGCTCTCGCCTCGAGCGCCGGATCGGGCAGTACCTCGTCGGGCTTCACCGCGAAGGCGCCGCCGGCAAACAACAGCGACAAGAGCAGCACCAGCGAGGCGAGCGAGAACCTGGTCATGGCAGGCCCGCGGAAGGCACGGCGCCTGTCGGCTTGCGACGCCGCGACGGCGCGCCGACGCGCAGGCGCCGATCCATGAGCGACATCGCCGCGCCCGCCATCATCACCAGGCCACCACCCCAGATCAGCGTCACCAGCGGTTTCCACCACAGACGCACCACGACGGAGCCGTCGGTCGCCTCGTCGCCAAGCGAGACGTAAAGCTGGCTGAACCCGATCGTCTTGATGCCGGACTCGGTCGTCGTCATCTGGCGCACCGGATAGAAGCGCTTGGCCGAAGTGACTTCGCTGATGGTGCTTCCGTCGGCGCCAAGCAGGGCGAAGCGGCCGCGGTCCTCGCTGTAATTAGGCCCTTGAGCCGGATAGAGCCCTTCGAAACGCAGCGTATGGCCGGACAGTTCGACGGCCTCGCCGGCACGCATCGACAGGATCTTCTCGGCACCGAAGCTGAGCGTGCCGACAATGCCGAGCAGCGTCAGGCCAAGGCCGAGATGGGCGAGCGCGGTGCCGAAGACGGAGCGCGGCAGGCCGGCGAAACGTCGCAGCATGATGGCCGGCGCCACGCTGCCCGCGCCGGATTTGACTGCAAGATCGGTGAGCGCGCCGCAGACCAGCCAGACGGCGAGGCCGACGCCAAGTGCCGCGAACACCGAGGCGCCATCGACGAACAGCGCTGTCACCAGCATAGCGGCGAGCGCCAGGGCAAAGGCCGCCATCAGGCGCTGTGCCGCGGCAAAAACGTCGCCGCGTTTCCAGGCCAGCAGCGGCCCGAATGGCACGATCGCCAGCAGCGGCAGCATCAGCGGACCGAAAGTCAGGTCGAAGAACGGCGCACCGACCGAGATCTTGTCGCCCGTAACGGCTTCGAGCGCCAGCGGATAAAGCGTGCCGACCAGCACGGTGGCGGTGGCGGTGGTCAGGAACAGATTGTTGAGGACCAGCGCGCCTTCGCGCGAGATCGGATGGAAGAGGCCACCGGCCGTCAGCCGCGAGGCGCGCAAGGCAAACAGCGCCAGCGAACCGCCGATGAACAGCGTCAGGATGCAGAGAATGAAGACGCCGCGCGTCGGATCGGTGGCGAAGGCGTGTACCGAGGTCAGCACGCCGGAACGCACCAGGAAGGTGCCGAGCAGCGACAGCGAGAAGGTCAGGATCGCCAGCAGCAGCGTCCAGATCTTCAGCGCCGAGCGCTTCTCCATGACGATCGCCGAATGCAAGAGCGCCGTTCCCGCCAGCCATGGCATGAAGGAGGCGTTCTCGACCGGATCCCAGAACCAGAAACCGCCCCAGCCGAGCTCGTAATAGGCCCAGTAGGAGCCCATGGCGATGCCGCCGGTCAGGAACATCCAGGCGACCAGCGTCCATGGCCGCACCCAGCGCGCCCAGGACGCGTCGATGCGGCCCTCGATGAGGGCGGCGACCGAGAAGGAAAAGCAGATGGAGAAACCGACATAGCCGAGATAGAGCAGCGGCGGATGGACGGCGAGGCCGAGATCCTGCAGGATCGGGTTGAGATCGCGGCCTTCGATGGGTGCCGGATTGAGCCTGGCGAATGGATTGGACGTGGTCAGGATGAAGAGGAAGAAGGTGGCGCCGATCGCACCCTGCACGGCCAGCACATTGGCCTTCAGCGTTGCGGGAAGATTGCCGCCAAAGACGGCGACGAGCGCTCCGAAGAAGGTCAGGATCAGCACCCAGAGCAGCATCGAGCCTTCATGATTGCCCCAGGTTCCGGTGATCTTGTAGATCAACGGCTGCAGCGAATGCGAGTTCTCCCAGACGCTCGCCACCGAAAAATCGGAGCTCGCATAGGCTGTCGCAAGTGCGGCGAAGGAGAGCGCGGTCAAGGCAAAGCCGGTCACGGCGACAGGACCACCGACGGCCATCATTTTCGGGTTGCCGATGCGCGCGCCGTAGAGAGGCACCAGCATCTGGACGAGCGACAGCGCGAAGGCGAGGATGAGCGCAAAATGTCCGGTTTCAACCATTATTCGCTCTTGCTTTCCTGCCACACGCCCTTGGCCTTGAGGCCGTCGGCCACCTCCTTGGGCATGTAGTTCTCGTCGTGCTTGGCCAGCACGCTGTCGGCGACAAAGACCCCGTCCGGGCCGAAGGTGCCTTCGGTGATGACGCCCTGCTCCTCGCGGAAAAGGTCAGGCAGGATACCCGTATACATGACCTTGACGGACTTGTGCGTGTCGGTCACCGAAAAAGCGACCGTGGCGCCCTGCCCGCGCTGGATGGTGCCTTTCTCGACCAGCCCACCCAGCCTGATACGCTGGCCAGGCTGCACACTGGCAGTCGTCAGGTCGGCGGGCATGTAGAAATAGGAGGCCTTCTGGCCAAGCGCATAGAAGGTCAGCCCGGTGGCCACGCCGAGAAAGGCCAGGCCAGCGACGATCACCGATAATCTCTTCTGCTTGCGCGTCATCGTCTACTCCGTCGCCGTCAGGCCAAGCGAGGCGGCAAAGGCGGTGAATTTCCTGGCTTCCTCACTGTCGCGGCCAAAGACGGCGATACCGCGACCCAGCGCATCGCGCGCCTGGTCGGCCTTGCCCAGCACGACATAGGAACGAACGAGTTGCATCCATCCCTCCGCGTTGCGCGGATTCTGCCGCAGTTTCTCGTCGAGGCTCGCAACCATGGTCTCGATCATCGCTTGCCTGTCCTGCGGCGACATTGACGATGCGGCGTCGACCTCTCCGGCATCCGGACCCTTCGCAGGCTGTCCAGCAGCGACGGCCTTGTTCGCGGACTCTGCCAGCGCCTGCTCGACGGCACGGCGCCAGGGTGAGTCCTGCGGCAACGTGCCGAGCATTTTCTGCCAGGCCGCCGTCGCTTCCGGGACGCGGCCTTCCTGCGCCAGGCCCATGGCAAGATAGAAGTTCGCCTTTGGATTGGCCGGATCGAGCTTCAAGGCTGCCTCGAACGCGTCCTGCGCCTCGGCCGAAACGATGCCGCCAGCCGCATTGGCGATCGCCTCGCCGAGACCGGCCTGGCGAGCGGCGCTGTCGCCATCGAGACGAATGGCGTTGCGATAGGCGCCGACCGCGTCGGGGAACCGCTGCAGGCGCAGATAGATCGGCGCCAGCACATCCCAGCCCCTGCCATCGGACGGATTGGCGGCAAGATGGGCTTCGGCGCGCGCCACCAGTTCGTCCACCGAGCTGTCGGCGGGATTCTTGGCCAGGCGTGCGCTGAGCGGCTGCGACGGCAGGTCGGGCGAGCCGAGTTCGCTGTAGAAACCCCAGCTGATCAGCGGAACCGCCAGAACCGCAACCGTGGCGACAAGCCGCGTCGCTGTCGACGGCCCGGCGGCCTTGGCGGCCGGATCCGCATTGCCCAGGCGAAGGATGCGGCGGGCGATTTCGGCGCGCGCCTCCTCGGCCTCGGCCGGCTGGATCAGGCCGCGCGCCGCATCGCGGTCGAGTTCGGACAGTTGGTCGCGATAGACTTCAAGGTCATGGTCGCCGGCGGCGGACGCGCCCTTCGAACCGCCGGCCAGCGGCAGCAGCACCGCCAGGCTTGCGCCCAGCGTGAGAATGGCGGCTATGACCCAGAAAAGCATGGTTCTTCCAATAGCGGCAGAGCCTTGCGCTGCCAACACAGGCGTACTGCGACGCTTTGACGGCCGGGGCGCCGCATGTCCTTGATCGATATCAACCGAAGCGGCCGATCGGAACAATTGAGCTCAGGTCAGCGGTGTCCAACTGCCATCGGCGTTGCGGCAGGCGGTGCCGCGCGCGGTGGCGCCGGCGGTGCCGGTAAACACCGTATGGGTGTATTGCCGGCAATCCTGCGAACCGACGCGATAGGGCTGAGCAGCGACGACCTCGCCCGAGCGGCCCGAACTGTCGCCTTTCCATGTCACCTTCTGGCCGCTCGCGGTGTATTCGAGCGCCTTGTATTCTGCTTCCAGCGCCTTGCGCTTGTCCGCATCGCTGAGCCCCGAGCCGATCGATCCGCCGACGAGACCGCCACCCATGGCGGAAATGATCGTCGTCGTCACCTTGCCGCCGCTTGGCGGCAGTGAGGCCGGTTGCGGGGCAACGGTGACGCCCGGGCCCTTGCCCAATGTGGTGCAGCCGGAAACGGCGAGCAGTGCGGAAACGAGCGCGACGCGAATCTTCATGCCAACAACCGGTTTTCTCAAGTTAGAGCTGGCTCGCGCCTTCGGGAGGTCGGCGTGGCCATAGTGTTGATGTTTGTCGGAAATTTGGCAAGCGCATGACCCCGAAGATCGGAACCGATTCTCGGAAAGGATCATGCGCTAATTCAAAGTGCTACAGCGTCCTTTGCGCGTCCAAGAGGACGCGCGGCGCTGTAGTGCGACTGCTCGCAAACTATCACTGAAGGCTCCGCAATCGAACCACCGCCTTCAACCCGCCCATGCCAGACCGTTCCAGCGCCAGAGCACCTCCATATTCGTTGACCAGGTCGGCGACAATGGCCAGCCCGAGCCCTGTCCCCGGCTTTGTCTCGTCGAGGCGCCGTCCGCGCTGCAGCGCCTCGCGCGCCTTGTCCTCGGGAATGCCCGGGCCGTCATCCTCGATGCTGATCTCGAACAGATTGGCAAGACCTTCCTTGCCGGCGCCACCCTTGCCCGAGATTGGCGAAACCGACACGGCGACGGCGCCCTTTGCCCATTTCATCGCATTGTCGAGAAGATTGCCGAGCAATTCCTCCAGATCCTCCCGTTCGCCGGCAAAGATAATATCCGTTGCCGGCAACGAAAGCGAGAGATCAGTCTGCGGGTTGAGTTTTTGCAGCACGCGCACCATGCGCTGGACCAGTGGCGCCACCGGCGTGCGATAGACGACGCTGTCGCGTTGCGCCGCAACGCGGGCACGCTGCAAATAGTGGTCCACCTGCTTCTGCATCGAGGCAGCCTGCTCGGCGATGAGCTGGCCCCTGGCGCCGCCAAGCGCCCGCCCCTCATTGATGAGCACCGCCAGCGGCGTCTTCAGCGAATGGGCGAGGTTGCCGACCTGCGTGCGCGAACGCTCGACGATGCGCTTGTTGTTTTCGATGAGCGCATTGGTCTCGTTGGCAAGCGGTTCGATCTCTGCCGGGAAGTGGCCGTCGAGCCTTTGGGCCGTGCCCTCGCGCACCATGGCAAGCGCGTTGCGGACCCGGCGCAAGGGTTGCAGGCCGAGCAGGATGGCGATCGCGTTGATGGCGATCATGCCGACGCCGAACAGGGAAAGATAAGTCAGCAGGCGGCGCTGGAAGCTGGCAATCTCCTGGTCAAGCTCAGTCTGGTTGCCCATGACGCGGAAGCGCGCGGCGCGGTTTTTCGCGTCGAGGACGAACTCGCTCTCGAACACTTCCAGCTCCTCGCCATCGATGCCTTCCGTGGCGTAGCTGCGCTGGAAGCTGGAATTGAAAGGGACCTCGGCGACGCTGGGCGATGGGATCGCCTTGGTCATCGAGGACGAATGAAGATCGCCGTGCACGCCCTCCGACGCCGGCTCCACCGACCAGTACCAGCCGGAATTCGGCTCCGAGAATCGCAGATCGCCAAGATCGGGGGCGCCGGTCAGCGAACCGCCTTCGGACACGCCGACGGAACCGATCAGATTGAACAGATGCGCCGAAAGCAGGCTGTCGAAGCCACGCTCGCTCGCCTGGCGGTAGAGCGTGGTGATGAGGGTGAAGATGACGATCAGGGTGAGGATCGCCCAGATCGTGGAAAAGGCGATCACCCGGAACGCCAGCGATCGCGGCCACAACCGCAGCGAAAGCGGCGACCTTATGGTTTGCTGGGTAGGCAGCGGTTCCGCCTTACGCCTCCGGCTCACGCATGCGGTAGCCCATGCCGCGAACGGTTTCGATCATGTCGATGCCCATCTTCTTGCGAAGCCGCCCGACAAAGACCTCGATTGTGTTGGAATCGCGGTCGAAATCCTGATCATAGAGATGCTCGACCAGCTCGGTGCGGGACACGACCTCGCCCATATGATGCATCAGATAGGCAAGCAGGCGGAATTCGTGCGACGTCAGCTTCAGCGGCACGCCGTTGACGTCGGCTTTGGACGCCTTGGTGTCGAGACGCAGCGGCCCGCATGTCAGTTCCGACGACGCGTGGCCGGCCGCGCGCCGGATCAAGGCACGGACCCGGGCCAGCACCTCCTCGATGTGGAACGGCTTGGTGACATAGTCGTCGGCGCCGGCGTCGATGCCGGATACCTTGTCGCTCCAGCGGTCGCGCGCCGTCAGGATAAGGACCGGCATCTTGCGGCCGCCGCGGCGCCAGCGCTCGACCACGCTGATGCCGTCCATCTGCGGCAGGCCGATGTCGAGAACGACCGCGTCATAAGGCTCGGTGTCACCGAGAAAATGACCCTCCTCGCCGTCGAAAGCCTTGTCGACGACATAGCCGGCATCAGCCAACGCGTCCGAAATCTGCCGGTTGAGATCCTTGTCATCTTCGACGACGAGTACGCGCATGCGGGGATCGTTACCTGTTGAAGCGTTGGCCTGTTGCCGGTGTCAGATATAGGCCGATTCCAGCGGCCTGGGAAACGGAGGCCTTCGGGGTGGAAGATTGGGTCAGTTCAGCGGAACCACGATTTCGGAGCGGCGCGGGCGCTGCCCGTCCTTTCCCGGGACCAGCACGACGATGACGCAGACCGCCTGGCCACCGCGCGTCGACTGCGAGGCCTTGGCCAGCGTGCCGCCGTTCTGCTGGGCAACCTGCTGGCCGATCGCGTAGCAGTCGGAAGCGGCCAGAATGATCGGTGAAGCCTGCTCAGGCACGGCGACCGGCAGCGCCGTCGCCTGCGACGCGAACAGACCTGTCGCAGCAAGCGCCAGTATCGCGGTTTTGAAGTGGGAGCGAAGCGTTTTCATGGTCGGTGTTGTAACGCATCGGTGCTGAACGTGAAATGAACGGTGAACGCCCGAAAAACCATGCCCGCAACACCCCTGAAACGCGAGACAACCGACTTGAGACCCCCAACCCGGTGAAGTCAGCGAAAGGCCAGTCTAGACTCCGTTTCACCGATATTGAAAGTGCCTCAGGCGTTTTCCTGCGTGATGGCGCGAAAGCGCAGCAGTCCATGATGGACCGCCAGATCCTCGTCAAAGCGGGCTTCTGCAAATTCCAGCGACAGCCGTGTTTGGCCATGCGGGCCGAAGACAAGCGTGGCGTCGGCGAGGCGCGCCTCGATCCTGTCCATGATGTTACGCGTTTCGGCGTCGCCATGGGCTTTTGACCAAACATGCAATGTCACAAGCTGATCGGCGTCATTGTCGGCACCAGTGTCCCAGTCAAAAGCGCTGGTGTGGCCGCAAGTCACGTAGGGAAAGGCGACTTTGTCGGTTGCCTGCTCGACAAGGCCGGCGCCACCCAGCAGCGCAGACAGCGATGCGTCGCTTTTCAACCTCTGGAACAGGGCCTGCTGCAAATCGCCGGGCGCCGTCATCTGTCATCCCCTCGCCCGTCGCGCTTTGACAGGCTTTGCGCCCGCGACGCTTCCTGTTTCCAACCTAACCGCGTTGAGCTTCCCGCGCCAGATCGTCCGACCATCATATGGCCGCCTTCAGCGCGCCAGGGACGCCTTTGTAGTGGCCCGCCTGTTTTTATTTGGCATGCAAGGAGTTTGAAGAAGCGTGCTATGGAAGTCCCTGGTTTCTCCGGACATTCGAGATCGTTTTCGTGCGCGAACCATCGCTGCTGCCTGTTTTTGGAAAGCTTGGGATCAAGCCATCGGTTCCGATTTCAGCGAGACCGACTGTGGCGAAGAGCATGAACGGCATGTTGGCAGGCATGCGGGCGTTTCTATCTCTGCACGGAGGCATGGCCTTGAAACTGTCCGTGGTAGTCTGGACAGTCGCTGTTCTGGCGGCAGTGTTCTTCGTCATGCAGACCTGACGGCATCGACATCTGTCGGCAGGGTGCGGCAGTCAAAGGGCGCCAGAATGGCAAACCGTTATGCATTGCGTATGGAGCAGCCCGACAGCTGGACCATCTTTGACGTCTTCACTGGCCAACCTGCCGAACTCAAACACCAAATCATGGTCGGCATGAACACGCGCGATGCTAACGCATGGTCGATCGGCTTAACAGCCGGGACGTCAGGCGACGGGCAAAGGTAGATCGCAAGCCCTGAGACACGCCTGCTGCGCCGGCACATATGGATCGGGATGGATCTGGCGCGTCGGCCCCGAACGCGAGGACATTCGGGATTTAGCGAAAATCGGCTGCGGTCAGCACATAGATGCTCTTACGGGTGCGCGCATAGGCGTTCCTGGCTACATCATGGATCGAACTGGACGCCGTGTCGAAGGCAGCGAGATAGCCGGCCTCGTCGGCGGCCGTTCCCGGCTGCATCTTCGACATGGCGTCGGCGGCGACAGAGAAGGCAATCTGGAACATGCCGTCATGGCCGACGAAGCGGATACGCTTGCCCGCCTCATCATAACTGCGGCTGCGATTGGGGAATGTCAGGCTCATGATTTTACCTCCGGCGCAGAAGCCTTCTTTGCTGCCCGCTTTTTCTTTGGCGTCGGGTTCAGGGCCTCCGCGGCACGGTCGGCCTCTTCCTTGGCCAGCCGTAGCGCCCGCAGTCTTGCCGTCTTGATGACCCTGGCCTTTGCCTCGGAAACATATTCGGCCGTCGCCTGGTTTCGCTCCGCAGTTTTCTTCTGCTTCTCCATGAACCGCGCTTCGGCTTTCTCCATGATATTCTGGCCAGATTCCGCCATCGATAAAATCTCCCTGTGACCGATATTATAAAAGCGAGTTTCCAATCAAAAGTAGGAACTCGTGGCGAAAAATCAATTTTTTGCATTATTTTTGATTCGGCGAGATGCGAAAATCACTCGGCAAAATAATACTATCGATTAGTTACCAATAGAGGCATGAATATTTTTTGGCACTCCTATCAATCGGGTGCTACATCACGAGACCGGCGCTGCGCCGCCCTCTTCGGTGCGCCGCGCTATGAATTCGTCGAGAACGCCTGATGTGGCGGCGGCCGAAGCCGGCGGCCGGAAGTCGGCCAGTGTGCGCTTCCAGACGCCGGTGGCGCGCTCTGTGGCGGTTCTTGACCCGGCCTGCGTCCAATTGCCGAAATTGGACCAGTCGGCGACCAGCGGCTCGTAGAAGGCGGTGCGGTAGCGCGCCATAGTGTGTCCGGCCGAGAAGAAATGCCCGCCGGGCTGCACTTCGGCGATCGCCTCGAAGCCGATCGCACTTTCATCGCCAGGCGTCGAAGCGCAGAGTTCGGCAATGGTCTGCAACGCCTCGATATCGGTGATCAGCTTCTCGAAGGAAACGCTCAGGCCGCCTTCGAGCCAGCCGGCAGCATGGATGCAGACGGTGGCGCCGGCAAGCACCGAACCCCACAAAGCGAACTGCGTTTCGTGGGCCGCCTGCGCGTCCGAGATGTTGGCGGCGCTGCCGCCGCCTGACCGCCAGGGGAGGCCGGTGAAGCGGGCAAGCTGGCCGGCGCCGAGCGTTGCCTTGACATGCTCCGGCGTGCCGAAGGCCGGCGCGCCCGACTTCATGTCGACATTGGAGGAGAAGGAGCCGTAGACGACCGGCGCGCCCGGCCGCACGATCTGGGCGAGCGCCAGTCCGGCCAGCGCCTCGGCATGCTGCAAGGTCAGCGCGCCGGCGACGGTGATCGGCGCCATGGCGCCAGCCAGGCAGAACGGCGTGATAATAGAGATCTGGCCTGCCCTGGCGAAATCGATGATGCCTTGCGCCATCGGAATATCGAGCTGGCGCGGCGAGTTGGTGTTGATGACGGTGTAGCAATGGGCGCCGCTCAAGAATTCGTCCTCCGACAGGCCGCGCGCCAGCCTGATCATGGCAAAACCGTCCTCGACCTGCGGTGTGCCGCGGGCGAAGACGAAGGGGACCTTGTCCGACAGCGTCAGTTGCGCCCGGTTGACGGCGTAGTGGCGGAAGCGGTTGTCGACATCCTGCGGCTCGATGCAAGGCCCCAGCATGTGCAGAACGTCGAAGTGCTGCACCAGCCTGATGAAGTCCTCGAATGCTGCAAGCGTTCCCGGCCGCCGGCCGTGTTCGAGGTCGGTGACGTTGGGCGCGCCGCAGCCGGCCAGGAACGTCATCGTACCAAGCTCGAGCGCGACATCGCGCGAGCGATCCCCAGCGTGTGTCGTGATCGACTTCGGCGCCGAGGCCAGTGCGGCCGCGACGATATCGCGGCCGATGCGCACCATCTGGCTGTCCTCGTCGACCAGCGCGCCGGCACTGGCATAGGCTGCACGCGCCTGCGGCAGCAGCACCTTGATGCCGAGCTCTTCGAGCACCCGCAGTGCCGTGTCGTGGATGGCGACGACCTGATCTTCGGAAAAGACCGGCTGCGGCAGGAAGGGATTCTTCAGCGAGCGATAGTCGGGCCGCCGGCTGGATTCGCTACCGGCCTCGCCAGTGCGTCCGCGCCGGCGCTCGCGCCTGATATCACGTGCGGCTTCGTCGACCATCACAGAACCTCCTCATTGCCGCATCGTCTTGCCCAGGGGATCGTAGGGAGAGGCCGCAATGATCCGTGCCGCCCGCTCCACGCCGACGATGTGCACAGACAAGGCAGTGCCCTCCCCGGCGAAATCGCGATCGACCAGCGCCAGCGCGAGGCTCTTGCCGACCGAATAGCCATAGCCGCCCGAGGTGACGAAGCCAATGCGCCGGCCCTTGTGCCAGACCGGCTCGAAGCCGCTGGCATCGGCGTCGACGGCGTCGACCTCAAGCGTCACGACGCACCGTGTGGTGACGCCCTCGCGCTCCTTCAATGCAGCCTCGCGGCCGATGAAGCCGTCCTTGCCGAAGGCGATGAAACGATCGAGGCCGGTCTGGCCTGGCGTATAACCCTGGGTGAATTCGCGCGACCAGATGCCGAAGCTCTTTTCCAGCCTAAGCACATTCAACGCATAGAAGCCGATCTCAGCAAGACCGAGATCCTCGCCGGCGGCAAGCAGCGTTTCGCGCAAGGTGGCATGCATGCTGGCCGGGCAGTTGATCTCGAAGCCGAGCTCGCCGGCAATCGACAGACGCGCCACACGCGCACGCACCATGCCGATGTCGAACGCGCCGCAGGCCATGAACGGCAAGGCGTCAGCCGAAATATCCTGATGCGTGGTGCGTGCAAGAACCGCCCGCGCATTCGGTCCAGTGACGAGGAAGCCGGACATTGCGTCGGAGATATCGGTGACGGCCGCGCCTTCCGCCGCATGGTCCTGGAACCAGCGCATGTGGAATTCCCTGAGATAGTGGGAGCCCATGATCCAGTAGTCGCCGCCACCCCAGTTGAAGACGGTCAGATCGCCCTTGAGCCGGCCGTCATGGCCGAGCATCGGCGCGAGCTTCGCCTGCCCCGGTTTCGGCAGTCTGCAGGCCAACAGCCGGTCGAGCCAGGCCTCGGCGCCCGGACCCGAGACGGCATAGCGTGAAAAGGCCGATGTATCGACGAGGCCGGCGGCGCGCCGGACCTGCAGCACTTCGTCGCCGACGATGTCGAAGGCGTTGGAGCGCTTCAGCGTGGTGTTTTCGCGAAAGCCCATCGGCGCGAAATAGGCGGGGATTTCCAACCCCCACGACGCGGTCCATTCGCATCCGGCCGCCGTCATGCCGTCATAGGCGCCGGGGCGTTTCAGCGGCCGCCCGGCGGGTAGACGCTCATTGGGAAAGGTCATGACGAAGCGGCGTGCGTAGAACTGGCGCGTCGTCTGCTTGAGATAACAGCGGTTGGCGGCAAAGGCGCCATAGCGGGCAACGTCCATGCCGAAAATGTCGGCCTGCGGTTCGCCATGGATCATCCATTCGGCCAGCGATTTGCCAACGCCGCCGCCCTGGCTGAAACCGGCCATGACGCCGCAGGCGACCCAGTAGTTCCTGACGCCGCGCACCGGCCCGACGATCGGGTTGCCGTCCGGTGTGAAGGTGAAGGCGCCGTTGACCCATTTGCGGATGCCGGCGGTGGCAAGGCAGGGAAAGCGCTCATATGCCCTGGAGAGCTCCGGACTGATGCGCTCGATGTCTTCCGGGATCAGCTCGATGCCGTAGTCCCACGGCGCTCCATCCATGTTCCAGTGCTTTGGGTTCTGCTCATAGAGGCCGAGCAGGACGCCCTTGCGCTCCTGGCGCAGATAGGCAAAGCCGTCGAGATCGACGGCAAGGCCAAGCTCCCTGTCGAGCGCCGCGACCTCCGGAATGTCCTCGGTGACGAAATAGTGGTGCTCCATCGGTGTCACCGGCAGGTCGACGCCGACCATTCGGCCGAGCTGCTTTGCCCAGAGGCCGCCGGCATTGACGACATGCTCGGCAACGATCGTGCCCTGCTCGGTGATGACATCCCAGCCGCCGTCGGCGCGCGGCTTCAGGTCGAGGACACGGTTGCGCAGGATGACATCGGCGCCGCGCTTTTTCGCCGCTCCGGCATAGGCGTGCGTCGTGCCGTAAGGGTCGAGATGGCCTTCGTTGGAATCATAGAGACCGCCCAGCACATCGCTGACGTCTACGATCGGGCAGATCGCCTTGATCTCCTCCGGCGTCACCAGCCGGGCGGTTTCAATGCCGACCGACTGGAACACCGCCCAGGCCGATTTCAGCCACTCCCAGCGGGCGGGGTCGCTGGCCATGTTGACGCCGCCGGTCATGTGCAGGCCGGCATTCTGACCGGATTCGGCCTCGATCTCGCGATAGAGCTTAATCGTATAGTCCTGCAGCGCCGCGACATTGGGATCGGCATTGAGCGCATGGAATCCGGCCGCCGCGTGCCAGGTGGAGCCGGCCGTGAGTTCGGCACGCTCGATCAGCGCGACGTCGGTCCAGCCGAACCGCGCCAGATGGTAGAGCACCGAGGCGCCAACCACACCACCCCCGATGACGACTGCACGATAGTGCGACTTCACGGCTTCCTCCGGGCTGCTCGACCTCGGCACCATATATGCACTGTACATATGTGTCTAGAGTGCAGACATAGGTGTCCAGTCGGCTTGCGCGTCGTTACCCGTCATGCCAAGTGTGGGTGCATGATCGTGATCGCTCCACAGGACGAGCCGGCGCCCGGCAACATCAAGGTAACGCGCTGGGACTGGATCAATCTTGCGCTGCAGACGCTGATTTCCGACGGCGTTGAAAGCGTGCGCGTGCTGCCACTCGGCCAAAAGCTCGGCGTGTCGCGCTCGAGCTTCTACTGGTATTTCCAGAGCCGCCAGGATCTGCTCGACCAGTTGCTCGCCCATTGGCACGAAACCAACACCCAGGCGATCGTCGAACGCGCGAAACGGCCGGCCAAAAGCATTATCATGGGCGTCTTGAACGTGTTCGAATGCTGGGCCGACGAGCGGCTGTTCGATCCCAGGCTCGACTTCGCCATCCGCGAATGGGCGCGGCGTTCCGACGACGTGCGCCGGGCGATCGACAAGGCCGATGACGATAGGCTGAGCGCCATCCGCGACATGTATCGCCAACACGGCTATGACGAGGAAGACGCCTTCATCCGTGCCCGGGTGCTCTATTACATGCAGATAGGCTACTACATGCTCGACCTTAGGGAACCCGTCGAGGCACGGGTCAGTCATCTGGCCGCCTACCTGCGCAGTTTCACCGGCCAGGAGCCTGAAGGGGCCGACGTGGCGCATTTCATGCGCTTTATGGCGGCGCGGTGACGTCGGAAGCGTGCGCGCTTGCAACAAGCGCGCCCTTTTCGATCAACAGACCTCGCGCATGAGCCTGCCTTACCCTTGTGAGCGGGATCAAAATCGACGCATAGTCGCGGGCAGTGCGCCGCCCTGAAATTGCCCGCTTGCGGTTCTCAAGGTCGCGCTGGGGGGCGGATTTCCGGAATGACCAATCCTTTGGAGCCACGCAAGAGAAGAGGTCCGATCGCCGCCAGGCTGCTCGCGGTCGATGCGTGGCTCGATTCCTCGCTCTACGAGATCGGCTTCAAGGCGCGCCAGTTCTGGGAAGCGGCCACTATTTTTTTCCGGCGTTTTCGCGTTACCGGCTGGCGGCGCGGCACCATCGAGCTTCTGAGCGAAGGCTTCACGCTCGGCGCCGGCGGCATCGTCGTCATGCTGGCGCTCGCTATGCCGGCTTTCCAGGAAACGGCAGGCGACTGGCGTGCCCAGGGCGACTTTGCCGTCACCTTCCTCGACCGCTACGGCAACGAGATCGGCCAGCGCGGCATCATCCAGCGCGATTCGGTGCCGGTCGACGAGATGCCGGACCAGGTCATCAAGGCTGTGCTGGCCACCGAGGACCGGCGCTTCTTCGATCACCACGGCATTGACGTGCTCGGCCTTTCCCGCGCCATTTTCGAGAATGTGCGGGCCAATTCCGTCGTCCAGGGTGGTTCGAGCATCACCCAGCAGCTCGCCAAGAATCTGTTCCTGACCAATGAACGGACGCTGGAGCGCAAGATCAAGGAAGCCTTCCTGTCGCTGTGGCTCGAGGCCAATCTGTCGAAGAAGGAAATCCTCCAGCTCTATCTCGACCGCGCCTATATGGGCGGCGGCACATTCGGCATCGAGGCGGCGGCCGATTTCTATTTCGGCAAGAGCGTCAAGGACCTCAACCTCGCCGAGGCGGCGATGCTGGCCGGCCTGTTCAAGGCGCCCACAAAATACGCGCCGCATATCAACCTGCCTGCGGCCCGCGCGCGGGCCAATGTGGTGCTGTCCAACCTGGTCGATGCCGGCTTCATGAGCGAAGGCCAGGTGCTGCAGGCAAGGCTGCATCCGGCCGAAATCGTCGACCGCGGCGAGCAGAAGAGCCCGGACTATTATCTCGACTGGGCCTTCGACGAGGTCAAGAAGATCGCCAAGCCTGGCCAGCATTCGCTGGTCGCTCACACCACTTTCGACGCCAACATCCAGAAGGCGGCCGAAGAATCGATGGAGTTCCATCTCCGTCAATTCGGCAAGGAGTACAACGTCACCGAAGGCGCCATGGTGGTCATCGAGACCAACGGCGCGGTCAGGGCGATCGTCGGCGGCCGCGACTATGGCGCCAGCCAGTTCAACCGCGCCACCAGGGCGCTGCGCCAGACCGGCTCGTCATTCAAACCCTATGTCTATGCGACGGCCATGGAACACGGCTTCACGCCGAACTCGGTCGTTTCCGGCGGACCGATCTCCTGGGGTGGCTGGTCACCTCACAATTACAATGGCGGATCCGCGGGCAATGTCACGCTGATGACGGCGATCGCCAAATCGATCAACACCGTGCCGGTGCGGTTGGCCAAGGACTATCTCGGTATCAAGCCGATCAAGGCAATGGCCGAAGCGATGGGCGTCGAATCGCCGCTCGAATCGCACAAGACCATGGTGCTCGGCACGTCGGGCATGACCGTGATGGACCAGGCGACAGGCTACAGCGTGTTTGCGCAGAACGGCTTTGTCGGCACCCGGCACGGCATCTCACAGCTCGTCACCCGTACCGGCGAAGTGGTCTACGACTTCGCCAAGGACGCGCCGCCGCCGCGCCGTGTGCTGTCTGAGCAGGCGCTCAAATACATGAACACCATGCTGGCGGCGGTGCCGGTGATGGGCACGGCGCGGCGCGCGGCCCTTCCCAACATCGTTTCCGCGGGCAAGACCGGCACCACCCAGGCCTACCGCGATGCCTGGTATGTCGGCTTCACCGGCAACTACACCGCTGCCGTGTGGATGGGCAATGACGACTTCTCCCCTACCAGGAACATGACCGGCGGCTCGTTGCCGGCCATGGTGTGGCAACGCCTGATGGCCTACGCGCACCAGAATATCGACCTCAAGCCGATCCCCGGTCTCGAACACCCCTTCGTCGACGAAGAGGTCGCGGCCAAGGCCGTGGAGGCGGAGAAGAAAAACGCCGAGAAGGCAGCGGCTGACGCCGCCGCCGAACGCCCGCCAGTACTGTCCAGCCAGACCACGCAGGCGCTGCGGGACATGACCAGGCTGTTCCAGTCGGCGCCCGTCCTCCAGCCTCCCGCGACGCCGGAGACCCTGTCGGCGCTTTGACCTGCCGCTAGCTCAGCGTCGGGATCTGCGTCGCGGCATCCGACGGCCATGCTTGCCATGCCCCCCTGCCCCGCGATATCCCGAGCAGCGCTCCTGCTTTCTCACCCGCGGCTCTTCATGCTCAAGAACGTCTTGCTCACGCTGCTTTCGCTTGCCATAGCCATCGGTGGTGGTGGCGGCAGCGTCTGGTATGCCCTGAAGACGCAGGACGGCGTCGGGGCGATCAGGATCGGCCAATGGACGGCGTTCCCCGATATCGGCACGCCGGCGGCGGACCCTTATTCGAAGGCCCGCGTGGCGCGCGAAGGCGTGTTGGCGCTCGGGCGGGCTGAGGGGCTGTCCTTCATCGCCGAGCGCGATTCCAGCGGCGAACAGCTCATGCGCCAATGCGCCTACACGATCGAAGGCGGATTTCCCACGGCGCGATTCTGGACCCTCTACGCCGCCGATCAGTCGCTCGGTGCGATCCAGACCGCCAGGCCAAGGCTTGCGGCGCTCCAATCCTACCAGGTCCTGCGCCAGCCCAACAATTCGGTGACCATTTCCGTCGGCAGCCGCCCCGCGCCGGGCAATTGGCTGCTGACCGAGGGCACCGGGCGGATGTATTTCGTGCTGACATTCTACGACACCCCGATCGCCAGCAGCACGGGTCTGTCCGATGTCACGCTGCCGCGGATCCTCAAGGTCGGCTGCAATGCGTAAGCTGCTGCATGCAATCCTGCTCGGGCTGCTTGGCGCCGGCATCGTGCACATCATCGTGGTGCTGCTTGTACCGGAGTTTTCCGAACGCGGTGCCTGGTCGCGGCTGGCCATGGCCTCGGACCTCTACAAGATGACCAGGCTGGACGCGGAGGCCGGCGGCGCTCCGGTGGTGAAGTCGGTCGATCCGCTGTTTTACGCGGCCGCCTGCCGGTTCGACCTGACCGACGGCATGGTGCGGATCACCGCGCCGGGGAACGTGCCGTTCTGGTCCGTATCCGTCTATGACCGCAACGGCCACAATGTCTATTCCTTCAACGATCACAGCGCGACGGCGGGACAGCTCGACAGCGTGGTGCTGACGCCCGCGCAGATGATCGAGGTGCGCAAGGATCTTCCCGAGGAATTGCAAGGAGCGATCTTCGTCGAAGCGCCCATCGACGAAGGCATATTCGTCATCCGCGCCTTCGTGCCCGACGACAGCTGGAAGCCAACCGTGTCGCGGTTTCTCGATCAGGGTTCCTGTGAGCAGCAGGATTTCTAGAGCGGTCACCGTTTAACGCCGAACCGCTCTATCTCTTTGTTTTTGCGCAGTTCCCAAGGGAAAGCGCTACGCGCTTTTCCCGGGAAAACCGTTTCACACTTTTCCTGGAATTGCTCCAGAGCCGATCCCGAAACTCAGTGGTGCGGAACAGGCAGCGTCCCCGACGAGCTTGGCATCGTCGCCGACGAGCCTGGCTTGTCCGGATCGACGCCCGGCCTCGCCTCGCCCGTCAGTGGCCGCTGTTCATAGCGGACCCCGGGAAAGATGATCACCGCCGCCGGTGTGCCGGTGTTTCTAACTGCTCGATTGGTTGCCGCCGTTCGCGGCACGAAAGACAGTACCATGCCCATGGTTCGTGCATTCCTCTCGGTTGCCCCGGAGCATAACGCAACGCCTCCAATTGTGATTAAGGATGGCAGTAGGTTAACGGAACGCTAACGGATCGTCGCTAACTTGATCTTTGTTCTTGTCAAAGGCGAAACCGACACAGTCCCGGTTGAGCATGGCCAGATCGTGTCGAGTGTCGGGCGTATCCTCCGTGTCATCTTCGGATTTCAGGCAAATCGTTATACGGACTGAATCGGGAAAGGCCGAAAGGCTGTTCCGCGCGGCGGTGTCGGCATTCTGCTCGCTCACCCGTCCTTCGCGCCGGGAGATCGCGCAACTCGAAGACCTGACGATGCCGCTTTTCAACAGCGTGTCGGTCGAGTCACGCCGCTACGTCGCCGCAGCGCTTTCCGAATGCGAATATGCCCCTGCCGCACTGGTCAGGCGGCTCTGCGAGGAACCAGTCGATATCGCCGCGCCGCTGCTTATCCGCTCGCGCTCCGTCAGCGACGTCGACCTTATCGCGCTCATCGGGCGTCACGGGCTGCCGCATGCGCGCGCCATCGCGCGCCGCAAGAATTTGAACCCGACCATCGCCCAGCTGATCAGGGTGCTCGAAAAGCCGACGCTGGTGCGCGTGCAGCAGCCCGACGCGGTCACTGATGCGGCCGAGAGCGCCGAAATCGCTGCTGCCGTCCCTGATAGAAAGCCGCTACCCGGCGCCAGCGCCGAAAATGCGCGACGCCGGTTGCGGTCGATGATGCGCACCGATGCGGAGAGCGGCGGTCTGGCCGTCAATCCGTTCGTCGGCGCGCAGACCTATGTCAAACTGCGCGAGACGGCGCTGACCGGCAACGCGGCATTCTTCCAGACCGCGCTGGCAGACGCGCTCGACATCGACTTCTCGACGGCGCGGTCGCTTACCGCAAACCAGAACTATACATCGCTGCTGGCCGCCTTGCGCGCCCTTGACCTCGGCGAGGACAAGGCGTTCCTGATCGCGGCCGCGATCTATCCCACCGCGTTTCCGCATCCGCAGGCCATCCGCATCTTCCTCGATCGTTACCGCCTGCTGCATCGCGACGCAGCGCTGGACAAGGTGCGCAACTGGAAAGCCGAGACCTTGTCGAGGGTGGTTCGCGGCATCGTGCGCGCCGCCGCGAACGCCGATACGCGCATGGCGCAAGACAGCGGCAATGGTCCCGCCATCGCCAGCCTCAAGGCATCTTGACGGCAATAAGCTCCTCGACCGGAACGGCGCCGGCCTCGATCTCCACCACCCAGATATCGGGATCGAATTTTTTCTCCCTCTCCAGCCTTGCGTCGAGCGCGGCGGCATCGTCGCCGGCGCCGAGCGGGCTGAAGAAACGGTCGTCGGGCTTGGCCGAATCGTAGCTCGTCTGCGGCGCCGGCCCGAACAGGGCAAGCTCGCCCAACCTGCCCCGCGCCAGCACAAAGACAGCGCCCGCCTCGGTCGCGCCACGCTTGACCACGGCGGCAAAGCCGCCGGCGCCGAAAACCCGGCGCAGAAGGGCCGACACCCACAGATCGGTGGTTACGCGCATAACAAAACTCCGGACGAGATCCGGATGCTGTTTAGCCAGGTTTTCGCCAATTCGCGAGTGATCGCTTCGACGGTCAGTTGGTCAAGTTCAGTTGGTGAGACCGATCTCGCGCATCTTGACGTACACGACCTCGTCGGGTTCGCCGGTTTCCGGCAGTCCGAACAGCGACTGGAATTCCTTGATCGCGGCCTTTGTGCGAGCGCCGACCACGCCATCGAGTTGCATGTCGTCATTGCCGAATGCTTTCAGCCCGGCCTGGATCTTGATGATGCGGGCATCGGGCGCCGGCGCTGCCGCACCTGCCGACGCCGATGCTGGAATGGGGATGGCGGCCGTCTGGTCCGGGCGGGGGGCCGGATGCGGCACCGCCGTCGAGGCGGTTGGCGTGGCACCCAGTTGATCGAGCAGGACGCTGTCGATCTCGCCGGAAGCGTTGAGCCCGACCTTCTGCTGATAGGCCTGGATGGCCTTGCGCGTGTTGGGGCCGGTAATGCCGTCAACCGTGCCGGAATAGAAGTCGAGGTCCTTCAATATGCCCTGGACCTGTTCGACGACCGGATCGCTCTTGACCGGCGCCAGGGCCGGTCCCGGCCGCACGATGTTGATGGTGGTTTCGGGCTCGTCGGTGTCGGCGCGAGGAAAGGCCTCGATGCTCCTGGTCGCGAAAAACGCGCCGGCATGTGGGAATGGCTGATACCACAGGGCATTGGCCGAGACATAGAACAGCGTCACCAGGAAGGCGGTCGAGCCGCCGACCAGAACCGGATTGCGCGAGATCATGCTGCCAACCGCAACCGCGCCGCCCTGAAGGGCGTTGCCGCGGCGCCTGACCGCCTTAGGCTGTTTTGCGGAGCGAGCCATTCCTGTCCCCTTCCCCCTTCGTCCTGGCCGCGGGCATCGGCAGCACGCCGGGCTTGTCGGTAGAACGTCCCCTTGGTCCCTTCACCGGCAGGCTGATCGTGACCGTGGTGCCCTCGCCGGGCATGCTCTCGATCGACATTGTGCCGTCGTGCAGCGCCACCAGGCCCTTGACCAGCGACAGGCCGAGGCCGGTTCCCTCGAAGCGGCGGGTGTAATCGTTCTGGATCTGCATGAACGGCTTGCCGAGGTTTTCGAAATCTTCCTCCGCAATTCCGATGCCGGTATCCCTGACCCAAAAATGCAGCCGCGAGCCGATCCGCTTGGCGCCGACCACGACATCGCCGCCATCGGGCGTGAACTTGATGGCGTTGGAGACGAGATTGATGAGGATCTGCTGCACGGCGCGACGATCGGCATTTATCTCGCCCGCATCCGGCGCGATCTGCGTTTGCAGATCGATGTTCTTTGCCTCGGCCTGCAAGCGCATCATCGACTGGCACATTTCGACCGCTTCGACGAAACGGAACGGTTCCGGCTGGGTCGCATAGGCGCCCGACTCGATCCTTGAAACGTCGAGAATCGAGGTGACGACGGCAAGCAAATGCTGGCCGGACTCCCTGACCAGGCCGACATATTCCTTCTGCCGGGGATCCTTGAAGCCGCCGAACATTTCGTGCAGCAGCATGTCGGAAAAACCGATGATGGCATTGAGTGGCGTGCGAAGCTCGTGGCTGACGACCGCCAGGAACCGCCCCTTCGCCACTTCGGCGGAAGCCGCCGCCTCGCTCGCGGCGGCAAGGTCTTCGCGCAATGCAGCCACTTCGCCATTCTCGCGCAGGACGAGTGTGAAGACATCCTCTTGTTTTTCCGCCCGCGCCAGCTCAAGGGAAAACGGCCGGTAGTTGTCCGCCGTCGCGCCACCGCCGTCCTGCGGCAGCCTGACGCGAAGATCGAGCCGGCGCGCCAACGCGCCATCGCGCATGTCAGCCAGCGCGCTGAGGTATGCCACACGATCAGAGAGATGAATCCGGTCGAACAGGCCGGTGCCGAGCAGCAGTTCCGGTTGTAGCTTCAGGAGCGTGCGCGCCTTGGCCGACGCATCCTGAACCTCGCCATGCCTGCCGACTCTCAAGACAACGGCATCGATGATGTTCTCGAGCCGATCGTCGACCGCCGGATCAAGCCGCGCGCCGGCCGGATTGCCAAGTGCCGCGAGGCGAGGAGCAAGCGTGAACGCCCAGGCCAACGGCAGCAGCCAGTGCCAGGCGGCAATCTGCGGGGGATTGAGCGGCAAGACGGAGCCGGCAAAATATTGCAGAAGGACGGCTGCGAGCGCGGCTACTCCCCCCCATAGTGGCGCGCGCCGCGAGCCGCCGATCCACCAGGCTTCGAACGGCAGCGCCAGGGCAAGCAAGGCGACCGGCGAAGCCAGGCCTCCCGCGGCGGCAATGACACCGGCCACAGCGAGACCGCCCATCGCCAGGGCTGCCCGGCCGGCAAGCGCCATCTTGCCCGTCGCCGCCACCAGCAAAGCGGCAAACCAGCAAAGGCCGAAACTGGCGAAGATCGCGGCCACGGTCACGGCCGCGCCCATGCCGGAGGTGACCAGCGTGACCGCGGCACCCGCGGCAAAGAACGGAGCGGCCAGCATGACGCCGATGAAGCGGCGCTGGCGCAGGCGATCGTTCTGCTCAAGGATGGATGGATGAACCATACGCTCGCAACCGGCGGCCATCGCGCCGGGCAACTCAACGTATCTGGCCCCGATTGAACTCAACGCACTTGCACCCGGTCGTGAACTGCCCTGCTTCGCAGGTCGCTTTTATTGATCTGAAACTCGCATCCAGCGTTTAAGGAATGGATAAGGCGGTGCCGACCAATGCCCGGCATGCGACAAATATTGGGAGGCCGGCATTGGAAACCCCGGGGCATTTGCAGCCATAGTAAACGGAGGGTTATCCGGGCGGGCTACGGTTGCGCGCCGGACAATCGGCGCCAGCGCACAGCCTTCCCAATAAAAACTGTTTAAAAACAAATAGCTAGATGGTTACTTTTCACTTAAGAGAATCAACTGGGATTTGAAGCAAATCCATTGCAAAACGCTCGTTTCGAATTTGCCTAAAATTTGAGGAAAATTTTCGCTGAGCGGGCAAGCCGTCCTTTGGTGCGCATGTGCCACGATCATGCCCATAAAAGAGGTCATGCCGCACGAAGGCATGATCCGGGTCACGGATGAGGGCAGTCCCTATGAGCTTTCTGATAAGAATGGCTTTCTGGTTTTCGCTGGTGCTTCTGGCGTTGCCGTTGAGTGTCGGAACCGACGACGCTGGTCACCAGGCTGTCGGCCCACTCCAGGCTCTGTTTGCGGCACGCGAAGCGGTCGGCGACATTGCCGGCATATGCGAACGCAAGCCCGATGTCTGCGAGACCGGCAAGTCGGCGATGCAAACAATCACTGCCCGCGCCAAGGAGACCGCCAAGATCGCGGCCGCCATGCTGGACGACAAGCAGACCGACGGGCAGACCGACGGCAAGCCAACGACAGGGCTCGACACTACTGTCGCGACCGGCAGCGTGGCAGAGACTATCGTCCTGCCGGCGACAGTCGACATACCGGTCAGGATGCAGACGACAAACTAAGACGGTTCGCCGCCTTCTTGGCGACACCGCAGGCGCGTCCGACCTCTCGACGCCTGCGGTGTTTTTCCTCTTTTTTCGTGACGCGGCGGCGCCGGGTGACTATATCCGGGTTGATGACCACGACGATCCAGACGATACGCGACGACTTCTCCCTGCTCGATGAGTGGGAAGACCGCTATCGCTATGTGATCGAACTGGGTGAAGCGCTGCCGCCGTTCCCCGACGCCGACCGCAACCAAGCCAACAAGGTGCCCGGCTGCGTCAGCCAGGTGTGGTTGACCACCGAACAGGGACCGGGCGCCGACCCGGTTATCACCTTCCAGGGCGATTCGGACGCCCATATCGTGCGCGGCCTTGTTGCCATCATGCTGGCACTGTTTTCGGAGCGACCCGCCAGCGAGATCCGGAACACGGATGCCGAAGCCACTTTGAAGGCGCTCGGCCTTGACGAACACCTGTCGCCGCAGCGCGCCAATGGCCTTCGTTCGATGGTCAAGCGCATCAAGCGCGATGCCGAGACAGCCTTGAAGCAGACCGCCTGATCACTCCGAAAAGCAAACGGCGCCCGAGGGCGCCGTCGACTGTCATATCCAGGCTGTAAGGAGAGCCGGCTTCAGCGCCCCTTGCGCTTGCGGCCGAGACCCATCTTCTTGGCGAGCTGGGAGCGGGCAGCGGCGTAGTTCGGAGCAACCATCGGATAGCTTGCGTCCAAATTCCACTTTTCGCGATACTCGTCCGGCGTCAGACCGTAATGGGTCATCAAATGACGCTTCAGCGATTTGAACTTCTTGCCGTCCTCAAGGCAGACGATGTAGTCGTCATGGACGGAGCGTTTCGGGTTTACAGCCGGCTTCTGCTTGTCGGCAGGAGGCTGTTCGCTGGCACCGCCCACGCGCCCGAGAGCGGCATGGACATCAGCGATAAGATTCGGCAGTTCGCCGACCGGCACTGGATTGTTGCTGACATAGGCGGCCACCACATCGGCGGTCAATTCGATCAGCGCATCACTGTTTCTGGAAGGTGTTTCGACAATATCCATGGTCTTCATGGCCCCAACGAGTGTTGTTTCTGTCTACGCCCTTTTTTGAGAGGTCGGGCATCGCGCGAACTTTTTTGCAGGAAAGAGCCTCTACGATTCGCGTCGCGATATCTTAATGGGCCCGCAGAACAAGTAAGTCAATTCGCTTGTGGCGCTATATTCGTTGTTGTTAATCAAATAGTCCGCGATCAGCTTCAATCTTTCGTGCTGCGTGTAGCTTTGGGGTATTTCTCTGGTCAGACCAGCGGCCGTTGACGCGACGTAAGACCGTCTTTACATCCGTAATGTGCATCAAAGAAGGCCCAATGCTTGGCTATGCTTGATCGTGACACATGGCTATCTGGTTGTTTCCCAAATCAACAAAACCACAGGTTGCGACGTGCTTGCTGCACATTAGCAAATCAGAAATCGGCGCTGCCGCCGGCACGGATCCGTCAATGGGGAGCGATGTACTTTCCATAAACCCAGCCGGTGACGAAATTGCCGCTTTGAGCCGGATCGTGCCAGACTTCGCACCAGCGATAGCGGACCTTTTCCACCTGCTGCGAGGCCGGTTGATTGGCGATATCGAGCAGGTTGACGCCGCCGGTGCATTTGCCGGTCATCTGCAGAACGGCGCCGTTGGGATAGGCGGCCTGCTTCTGCGATGACCCGGAGGGATATTTGCGCACGTTGAGCGTGTCGCCAGACGGCACGTTGGTCACTTGCCAAGCTGCGAACACGGTTGCATGAGATTGGTCAGCATGGGCCAGAACAGTTAAAGCGACGGCGAGAGCCGCAGCGGTGCGAACATAGAATTTCATCATCGTCCTCTCCTCGGCTCATCTTCTTGAGCCCGCCATCACAATGCATCACGACCCTTGAACCAGCGCTGATCGGCGTGTTCATTCGCCATTCAAGTAACTTCCACAGCGAGACGCAATGACCAGAACCCCAGCATTTCCGACCCTCAGCCCGCCACAGCCAGAGAAGCGGCCGGTTTTCGACGTCCATCATGGCGTGACCCGGACGGACGACTATGCCTGGCTGAGAGCCGGTAATTGGCAAGAGATGTTCAGGGATCCATCCCTGCTCGACAGCCATATCCGCGCTCAACTGGAAGCCGAGAACGCCTATCAGGCGGCGCTGATGGCCGACACTGCCCGGCTGCAGAAGCAGCTTTTCGGGGAAATGAAGGGCCGCATCAAGGAAGACGATTCGTCCGTGCCGATGAAGGACGGGCCTTATGCCTACGGGTCGTCCTTCAAGCTCGGCGGCGAGCAGCCGCGCTATTTCCGCATGCCGCGCGATGGCGGCGACGAGCAGATCCTGCTCGACGGCGACGCGGAAGCCGAAGGCAAAGCCTATTTCCGCCTCGGCGGCGTCGACCATTCGGCCGATCACCAAAAGCTCTTGTGGGCGTTCGACGACAAGGGCTCCGAATTCTTCACGCTTCGCGTGCGCGACCTCGCCGCCGGCAACGAGCTGACCGACCAGATTGCGGATACGGGCGGCGGCGGGGTGTGGGATGCCGGCGACGACGGATTTTTCTACACCCGCCTCGATTCCAACCATCGCCCTTCCAAGGTACTGTTCCATGCCCTTGGCGACAGGCCTGAAAACGACCGGTTGATCTATGAGGAAACCGACCCCGGCTTCTTCATGAATGTCGGCGGCACCCGCTCCAATGAATGGATCATGATCGGCATCAACGATCATGAGACCTCGGAATACCGCATCATGCGCGCCGACGAGCCGTTGGCCGAACCGAAGCTGGTTTGCCCGCGCGAAACCGGCCTGCAATACGACCTCGAGGAAGGCGGCGACATCTTCTTCATCCTGACCAATGCCGACGGCGCCAAGGACTTCAAGATCATGACGGCGCCGACCAACGATCCGGTGCGCGCCAACTGGCGGGAACTGGTGCCGCACGAAGCGGGCCGGCTGATCCTCTCGGTGATCGGCTTCAGGGATCATATGGTCAGGCTCGAGCGCAAGGAGGGCCTGCCGCGCATCGTCGTCCGCGACCGCGAGAGCGGCGAGGAACACCTCATCTCGCTCGACGAGGAAGCCTTCTCGCTCGGCCTGTCGGGATCTTATGAATACGACACCGAGATCATGCGTTTCTCCTATTCGTCGATGACAACGCCGGCGCAGGTCTTCGACTACAATATGCGCACCCGAGAGCGCGTGCTGCTGAAGACCCAGGAAGTCCCGTCCGGACACGACCCGGATCACTATGTCACCCGGCGGCTGATGGCGCCCGCCAGCGACGGCGAACTGGTGCCGATCTCGCTCATCCATCACCGCGATACGCCGCTCGACGGATCGGCACCTTGCCTGCTCTACGGCTATGGCTCCTACGGCATCACGGTGCCGGCCTCGTTCAACACCAACTGCCTTTCGCTGGTCGACCGCGGTTTTGTCTACGCGATCGCCCATGTCCGCGGCGGCAAGGACAAGGGCTACGGCTGGTACGACGACGGCAAGCGGGCGCACAAGATGAATACGTTCACGGATTTCATCGCTGTCGCGCATCATCTCGTCACCGAGCGCTACACGGCGCACGACCGCATCGTCGCGCAAGGCGGCTCGGCCGGCGGCATGCTGATGGGGGCGATCGTCAACATGGCGCCGGAATGCTTCGGCGGCATCGTCGCCGAGGTTCCGTTCGTCGATGTGCTCACCACCATGCTCGACGCCACCTTGCCGCTGACGCCGCCGGAATGGCCCGAATGGGGCAATCCGATCGCCTCGGAAGAGGATTACCGCAC
This sequence comes from Mesorhizobium sanjuanii, assembly GCF_002529485.1. Classification (NCBI taxonomy): domain Bacteria; kingdom Pseudomonadati; phylum Pseudomonadota; class Alphaproteobacteria; order Hyphomicrobiales; family Phyllobacteriaceae; genus Mesorhizobium; species Mesorhizobium sanjuanii. The sequence continues at coordinate 12,991 of NZ_NWQG01000068.1, read as the reverse complement.
GATCGCCGCCTACTCGCCCTATGACAATGTCGGCGCACTCAACTATCCGCCGATCCTGGCGCTGGCCGGCCTCACCGATCCGCGTGTCACCTATTGGGAGCCGGCCAAATGGGTGGCGCGGCTGCGCGACCGCAAGAGCGGCAACCATCCGGTGCTGTTCAAGATCAACATGGATTCAGGCCATGCCGGCGCCTCCGGCCGGTTTTCGCGGCTGGAAGAGATCGCCTATACATATGCCTTCGCGCTGAAGGTTGCGGGGAAGGCAGACCTTACCGGAGGAACCGACCTATGATCGATCTGGCTACATTGGCTGCGTATATCGCTGTTGTGCTCGGCTTTGTGTTCATTCCAGGCCCGGCCACCCTTCTGACCGTGGCGCGGGCAACGAGTTCCGGAACGAAGGTGGGCATCGCCACCGGCGCCGGGATCGCGGCCGGCGACGTGGTTCACACCTTTATGGCGATAGTCGGCATTTCGGCTGTCATCGCCGCTTCGGCAATGCTGTTCAGCATCGTAAAGTACATCGGCGCGGCCTACCTCGTTTATCTCGGCATCCGCGCGATCATCGAAAAAACGCCGGCCAACCCGGCTACCGGGGTGCTTGTGATCTCCGCTGCCAAGGCTTTCCGGCAGGCTATCCTGACCGAGGTGCTCAACCCCAAGACCGCGCTTTTCTTCCTCGCATTTCTTCCTCAGTTCGTGCGGCCCGAAAATGGGGCGGTCATGCTTCAGTTGACTGTGTTGGGAGTGGTCTTCGTCTTGCTGGGCTTTTTCAGCACGGTCGTGTTTGCAGTAAGCGCCGGGCGGCTCGGCACTTTCCTGCGCCGAAATCCGAAAGTGCTGAAATGGCAGGGCAAGATTGTCGGCGGAATCTACTGCGCTTTGGGCGTCCGTCTGGCGCTGCAGCAGCGCTAAAGCGAGAACGACGATCCGCTGATTTTCCGCTCGCAATTGCAACGGCCGCGCGCTACCCAGTGCGCGGCTTTTTCACAGCCGCAAACCACCGGTCACGCCAAGGTTCCGCCATGCTGCTCGTCGACGTCTATCTCGACAAATCGCCCATCCAGGGTATCGGCGTCTTTGCCAAGAACCACATTCCCCGCGGCACGTTGGTGTGGAAGCTCGACCCCAAATACGACCGCCGCATCGAGGTCGAGACCTACGAGCGTGAAACCGGGCCGGTCAAAGCCTATCTCGACCGCTACTCCTATCCCGACCGCCGCGACCCCAACTACATCGTCTTCGAAGCCGACGATGCGCGCTATATGAACCACGACGATGATCCGAATTGTGACGTCTCCTCGCCGGAGGAGACATATGCGTTGCGCGACATCGCGGCCGGCGAGGAATTGACCTGTGACTACAATCATTTCTTCGAAACCGGTTTCGATTTCCTGGGCGATCGCCACCCGTAAATCGGGAACGTGGAATGCAGCGCGGGCAGGATTGACAACACCGGACCTTCAGCGCACCTTCCAGGCAGGTGGATACGACCTGCTGCTTGCACCCTCCGGGGTAAGGTGAATGTATCGAGCCACTTCAGGCTCCCTTTGCCCGAACGAACGGGTCAGTAACGCAAGCCCTGACGTCTTCCGTTCTTCAAAGCAAAGGATCATTCCATGCGCGATTTCCGCGATGCAAAAGCCATGGCGCAAACGCTGTCCGAAGCGCTGAGCGCCAAATCCGTTTCCCTGTCCCACAGCGAAAGCCTCGAGCTCATTGCCAGGATCCTCGGCCTCCGCGACTGGAACGTGTTGGCTGCGAGGATTCAGGCGAGCCAACCAGTCGGCGCCGGGCCCAGAAACCCCACGCCCAGGGCCAGCCTGCCCCCCTCCTCCGGCGCGGTGCTGCCGATTTTTCCAATGCGGGATTTCGTGCTCTTTCCGCAAATGACGGTGCCGGTCTTCGTGGGCCGCGACAAAACGCGGCGCGCGGTGGAGCACGCGGTGGCAGGCGACCGCCGCGTTCTTGTGGTCGCCCAGAGGCGGGCGACCGACGATGATCCCGGCACGCTTGATTCTCTCTATCCGGTGGGTGTCGCGGCAAGCGTGATAAACTGCCAGACGCAGGTGGATGGAGTTCTCAAGGTTTCCGTCTCCGGCCTCCAGCGAACAGCGATCCTTCGCCTGGTCAACGCCGACTTTCTGACGGCGGAGGTCGCGCCGGTCGAAGAGCAGCGTGGCCAATCGGCGGAGGCGGAAGCACGTTCGAGCGCGGTTCTCGAAACATATCAGAGCTACGCCAACATCGATTTTTCCTCGATCCAACGAAGGCCCAAGGCGCGGCTCGGTCTGTCCTCCATCGGCGATCCCGGTGTGCTGGCCGATACGCTCGCGCCGCTGCTGTCGATCAGTATCGAACAGAAGCAGCAACTTCTGGAAACCGGTGATGTCGTCGCCCGGCTCGAAAAAATCCTCGACCTGATGAAGGCCGGCCGGCCTGAGATAAGGCCAGCGCCAACCGGCTGACGGGTGCTAATTCGCCGGCTTTCGCGCCGGATAGCCGTTAGGGTGCGGCGGGACGGCCTTCAGATAGGCTGCAATCGCCGCGCGGTCGTCCGGCGTCAGCTCGGCCATGTTTCTCTGGACGTCGACCATGGCGCCGCCAACGGAATCGAAATCCGGCGTGAAGCCGGTTTCGAGATAATTGGCGATGTCGGCCTGCGACCACTCGCCGATGCCGCCTTCGCCCGGGGTGATGTTCGGTACGATGCCCTTGCCTTCGGCGGCAGGGGCTCCGGCCAGCCATTCGCTCTTCTTAGTGCCGCCGATAAAGTCCCGCGGCGTGTGGCATTCGCCGCAATGGCCCGGTCCTTCGACGAGATAGCGGCCGGCCAACACCGGCGCCGGCGTGCCGTCGGGGAAAGCAATCACCGGCTGGTCGCTCAGATAGAGCCGTTTCCACAATCCGATGCCGCGACGAATATTGAATGGGAAGCCCAGCAAATTGGCTGGCGCCTTGCCGGCCACCGCGGGAAGCGTCTTCAAGAAGGCGTAGAGATCGGCAATGTCGGCCGGCTTCATGCGCGCGTAGGATGCATAGGGAAACGCCGGATAGAAATGCTCGCCGCTTGGCGAGACGCCCTTCAGCATGGCGTTGGCGAGGTCTTCGACGGACCATGCGCCAATGCCGTCCTTGGCATCCTGCGAAATGTTGGGCGGCACGAAGGTGCCGAACGGCGTCTTGAGCTCGAGACCGCCGACCAGCTGAAGGCGGGCATCACCCTGCGATCCCGGCTTGGAATGACATGACGTGCAGCCGCCGGCATAAAAGATGCGCTTGCCCCTGGCGGCATCGCCGGGGCCGAGTTTAGCCAGCGTTTCGGCATCGAGCCTGACCGGCGCCGACAGGAACCAGCCGGCGACGGCGCCGACGCCGCCCAGAACGAGAACGGCGCCGACGAGTTTTTTCAGCAGGCGCATCGCCCGCGATCAGCCCTTTTTAATCCGGTAGCTCTGATGACAAGTGCCGCAATTGGAAGCAATCGTTTCAAACTGCGCCTTCAGGCTGTCGACATCAGCGGGTGCGGCAGCGACCGCAGCCTTGGTGTCGGCGAGATACTTTTGTTCAGCCACCTTGAAGCCAGCCATGTCTTCCCAAATCTTTGGCGAAGCCGTGGTGTCGCCAGTATCGCTGCCCGCCGGAAAAAGCGCTTCAACGCCGGTATCGAATTTCTCGGCGTTGGCCTCAAGCGCCTGCAACTGCGTCAGCACCGCCGCCGCGTCGAAAGGCTCCTCACCCTTGACCACTTTCGACAATCCGCCGACGATCTTGCCGCGTTCCTTCATCAGAGCCTGCCGATCCAGTATCGGGTCGGCAAAAGCCGCCGAACAGGCAAAGGCGAGCATAGAGATGGCGATAACAAGCTTTCTCATTCAATTGGCTCCATGTTGAGGCATTTCAGGACAAAACACTAACGGCAAGGATGGCCTAATAATTCCGGAACTTCGCCTCACGCTTGTGTGAATCTTGAGCCGAAAAAAGAAAAGCCCCCGATGGGGCTTTTCTGGAGATCAATCAGGCCTTTTCGTAGAGTTCGAGGACGTGGTCCCAGTTGATGAGACTGTCGACAAAGGCTTCGAGATATTTCGGCCGGGCGTTGCGATAGTCGATGTAATAGGAATGCTCCCAGACATCGACGCCAAGGATCGGCGTCGCGCCGTGGACGAGCGGGTTCTCGCCATTCGGCGTCTTCGAGATCGCCAGCTTGCCATCCTTGACGGAAACCCAGGCCCAGCCCGAACCGAACTGTGTGGTGCCGGCGGCGATGAAGTCCGCCTTGAACTTGTCGTAGCCGCCCAGGTCGCTGTCGACGGCCTTCTGCAGGGCGCCCGGCAATTTGTTACCGCCGCCGCCCTTCTTCATCCATTTCCAGAAATGGATGTGGTTGTAGTGCTGGGCGGCATTGTTGAAGAGCCCGGCGTTCTTGCCGAAGGATTGTTTGACGACTTCCTCGACCGACAGGTCGCCCATGCCGGCCTCCGCGGCCAGCTTGTTGCCGTTGTCGACATAGGCCTTGTGGTGCTTGTCGTGATGATACTCTAGCGTCTCCTTCGACATGTAAGGCTGCAAGGCCTCGTAGTCATAGGGCAGAGCGGGCAATTCAAAAGCCATGGATGATACTCCCTCGTGGAAAGAACCCGGTGTCGATACCGGACTAAGATAGGGCTGGATTGAGCTGGAACAACTCCGGAATGAAGCGCCGGTTCCCTTTCTAGGCGGGTTCCGGAAGAGTGTCACATGGTTTTGCGCAAGGACCCTGCGTCAAAACAACGGGCAGGCAGGCAAAACGATGGCGGATCAGCCGGCGGACGTCGAATGCGCCCAATCCCAATAGAGTTCGCGCGCCTTCTTGGCCACCGGACCGGGCTGGAGATTGCGATCCTCGATGCGGATGACCGGCACGACTTTCGAATGGTTGCCGGTCGAGAAAATCTCGTCGGCCTCGAGGAAATCGCGCACCGACAGCATCTTTTCAGTGGTCTTGAAGCCGTACTCGCCGAGCAGTGTCATCGTGCGCGAGCGGGTGATGCCGGACAGGAAGGTGCCGTTCGGCGCCGGCGTCAGCACGTGGCCGTCCTTGACAAGGAAAATATTCGAGGTCCCGGTCTCAGCGACATTGCCCAGCATGTCGAGCACCAGCGCATTGTCGAAACCACGCATCTTGGCCTCGAGGATGGCCCGGCCGTTGTTGGGGTAAAGGCAGCCCGCCTTGGCGTTGGTCGGCATGGTTTCGATGGTTGGACGCCGGAACGGCGAGACGGTGATCGAAAAGCCCGTCGGCGAGATCATCGGCGATTCGTAGAGGCAAAGGCAGAAGCGGGTCGATGCCGGATCGGCCGGCACCCCCATGTAGCCGCCATGCTCGGCCCAGTACATCGGCCTGATATAGACCGCCGTCTTGCCGTCGAACTTCTTCAGCCCGTCCCAGGTCAGCCCCACTATCTTGTCGACGCTCATCGACGGTTTAAGACCGAGCGCGATCGCCGATGCATTCACCCTTGCGGCATGGAGGTCGAGGTCGGGGGCGACGCCTTCGAACCAGCGGGCCCCGTCGAACACGCTGGTGGCGAGCCACATGGCATGGCTGCGCGGCCCGAGGATCGCGACGTTGCCTTCATACCAGTCGCCGTCGACATACGTCCATGTCGCGGATTGCGCCGCAGTCGCCAGTGTCATCGCTTGGTTCCGTTTTCGTGCCTTGGAGCCGGCATGGAAGATGCTTTGGCGGCAGTCGTCAACGGGCATAGGCGAGATTTGTTGAGGGCCAGCGGTCCAGACCAACCGATATCGGTGTCCAGCCTGCGGCGACCCGTCGGCGTCGATTTGGTCCCTGACTGCAATCAGGGCTTGCACCTTGTGCCGCCGCACCGCAAAACTGTCGCCATGCATTTTGCGGCTTACGTTTTCGACGCCTACGGCACGTTGTTCGACGTGCATGCTGCCGTGCGTCGTCATGCCGATCAGATCGGGCCGGACGGCCAGCTTCTGTCCGAGATCTGGCGCGCCAAGCAGTTGGAATATTCCTGGGTGAGAACGCTGATGGGCGCCTATGCCGACTTCTGGCAGCTCACCGAACAGGCGCTCGATTTCGCCTTGCGCAAGGTTCCATCGGCGGACAAGGGGCTCAAGACGAAACTGCTTGAGGCTTATTGGCGACTGGACTGCTATCCGGAAGTGCCGGCCGTGCTCAAGGCGCTGAAGGCGTCGGGTGCAAAACTGGCGATCCTGTCCAACGGCTCGCCTGAAATGCTGGAAGCGGCGGTCAAATCCGCCGCGCTCGACCAGGTCCTGGACGACATCTACTCCGTCGATGCCGTCAAGCGTTTCAAGACCGATCCGTCGGTCTACGACATGGTCACCACGAACTGGCGCCTCTATCCCGGCGCGGTGTCGTTCCAGTCATCCAACCGCTGGGACGTGGCCGGCGCCACCAAGTTCGGCTTCCGGACCGTCTGGATCAACCGCGCCAACCAGCCCGAGGAATACCGGGACTTTCCGCCGGCGCTGATCCTGCCCTCGCTCGAAGGCCTGCTGACAGGCGGCTGATGCTCAACATGTGGCCGCAGTGCAACAGGGACGGCGCGGTCACAGCTTCGCCTTTGTTTGTCCACCGTCAGGCCAGATTTGGAACCGCCTATCGCGCCGGGCATTGGTGGGTTACCAATCAACGCATTCACGCTTTGTTTCGATTTGAAACCTAATAAAGGCAACCATGTTTACAACCGACATCGAATCCTATCGCCTGAGCCGCCGCGGCTTTCTGAACGCCGCAGCGCTTGGCGCCGCCTCGATTGCGGTTTCCGCCTGCGCCACCGCAGGGCAGCGGCAGCCGGTGGAGCCTCCGCCGCCGGCCTTTGTCGAGCCACCGCTGCTCGACTACGCGACAATGTATGCTCCGGTCAGCGATGGCGGGTTCGACTTGCCGGGCATACCGTACGAGAAAATCGACGAGCAGTTCCTGCGTCAGATCGTTCCTGATCCGACCGGCCAGCAGCCCGGCACAATCGTTGTCGATACGGTCGGCCACCACCTCTATCTCGTGCGTCAGGGTGGGCAGGCCATCCGCTACGGCGTCGGGCTCGGCCGCGCCGGCTTCGAATGGTCCGGCGACGCCGTCGTCCAGTGGAAGCAGAAATGGCCGAAATGGACCCCGCCGGACGAAATGATCGCACGCCAACCCGAACTGGCAAAATATAGCGCCGACAATGGCGGCATGCCTGGCGGGCTGAAGAACCCGCTCGGCGCGCGCGCGCTCTATCTGTTCCAGGGCAATGTGGACACGCTCTACCGCCTGCACGGCTCGCCGGAATGGAACTCGATCGGCAAATCGGTGTCTTCGGGCTGCGTTCGCCTGATAAACCAGGACATCATCGATCTCTATGATCGTGTGCCCTCGAAAACGCCGGTAATCGTTACCGCCGGTGTCGGCCAGCAGATGGTGGCGACGCCAAACCGGAAGGCCATTCCGATCGACTCCGGCGTGCCGGAAGGATCGATTCTGCTTGGCCCGGTGAGGGCGATTACCGACCAGGTTTTCTGAGCTGGTTGAAGCCGAACGAGAGCTTCCTCACTACTGCTGGTTTTCGGTTGGTAGTGGCGCGAGCCATCGGGCTTTGCCGTGCCGTGTGGCGGCCCGGCGCGACGCCCACAGTCGGCGTGCCTACGACAGATTCGCGCCGATCTCGGACGTTGAGATCAGCGTCGCTTGCCGCGCTCCACGCGATTGCAAGACGTTCAAATTTGAGCTTCCGCACTCATGCTTTGTCGAGAGTATCTCCGTAAGTTTCAGCCGTTCTGAATCGCCTACGGCGACGATGACGACAAAATAGGAGAACTCAATGGCTCGCAATCACGTTGAACGTCTTGGAGAGTTCAGGGACATCCTGGTCGCAACTCGACGCGAAGGAGTCCGTAACGTGCACCATACTCGCGACGCAATGCGGGCAAGTGGCTTTCAGATTGGGGACAGCGAGGGCTCCAGCTACGGAGCGGAGCTGAAGGTGCTCCAAGAGGAAATTGAGGCAGTCGATCGCGCCATCGAAGACGAGAAGCGGTTGGCCTTGGCCCTCGAGAGCGCTGCTCAATCCCGCCGACCGACTAAACCAAGAATCGTGAAGGGAACATAGGGGGTCAGGTACAGCCCTTGGCGCCCGTCGCATCGAATCGCCTGCGTTATGGGCGTCGGCCCGGCGCCGCCGTGGTGCAGCGCCCTGACAGCGGTCGTTCCCCGGCCAATTTCGGTCGTTCACCAACATGCATCGCGACGGCAGTCATGGCGCAACGCGACATTCGCACGACGCTCTCACCGCCCCCTCGACAAACTGCCGAGAATCCCCCGCACGATCGCCCGGCCCACGGACGAGCCGACCGAGCGCACCACCGATTTGATCGCCGCCTCCGCCACCGTCTGGCGATTGGACGGTCGGGGTGCCGATGTGCGCCTGCCGCCGGTGGTCTGGGGGACTGGATCGTCATTGCCGAAGCCTGGAATGGTCCAGCGTGAGCGGCCGCTTTCCTGCTGCTGCGCCTCCGCTTCCTGAGCGTCCTTGGCTTTTTTCAGCAGCATCTCGAAAGCCGATTCGCGATCGATGGTCTGGTCGTACTGCCCCGCAACCGGGCTCTCAGCGATCAGCTTGCGACGCTCGTCGGGCGTGATCGGACCAAGGCGCGACGCTGGCGGTCGAATCAGCGTCCGCTGGACCATGGATGGCACACCCTTGGCTTCCAGCGTCGAAACCAGTGCCTCGCCGGTGCCGAGCTGCGTGATCACGGTCGCAGAGTCGAAGTCGGGATTGGGCCTGAACGTCTCGGCAGCCGTCCTCACGGCCTTCTGTTCCCGCGGCGTGTAGGCGCGCAAAGCGTGCTGCACCCGGTTGCCGAGCTGGGCCAGGACGGTTTCCGGGACATCCAGCGGATTTTGGGTGACGAAGTAGACGCCGACGCCCTTCGAACGGATCAGGCGGACCACCTGTTCGACCCGGTCGATCAGCACCTTGGGCGCATCGTCGAACAGAAGGTGCGCCTCGTCGAAGAAGAAGACCAGTCTTGGCTTGTCGGGATCGCCGACCTCGGGAAGTTCCTCGAACAGTTCCGACATCAGCCACAACAGGAATGTCGCATAGAGCCGGGGATTCATCATCAGCTTGTCGGCGGCCAGCACGCTGATGGCGCCGCGCCCATCGCGGGTGGTGCGCATGATGTCGGCGATCCGCAACGCCGGCTCGCCGAAGAAGTTCGCCGCGCCTTGGCTCTCAAGGACCAGCAAGGAGCGCTGGATCGCGCCGACCGAAGGCTTGGTGACATTGCCATAGCGAGCCCCGATTTCCTGGGCGCGATCGGCAATGTTGGAAAGAAGCGCCTGCAGGTCCTTCAGGTCCAGCAGCAAAAGGCCTTCCTCGTCGGCAATGCGGAAGGCGATGTTCATGATGCCTTCCTGCGCCTCGGAGAGGTTCATCAGGCGTGACAGGAGCAGCGGCCCCATTTCCGATATGGTGGCGCGGATCGGATGGCCCTGCTCACCGAACAGATCCCAGAAGATGACCGGAAATTCCTGGAATTCATAAGGATCGAGCTTGACCTGCTTGGCGCGCTTGACCAGAAAATCCTGTGCCGTGCCCATCATGGCGATGCCCGACAGGTCGCCCTTGATGTCGGCGCAGAAGACCGGCACGCCGGCATTGGAGAAACTTTCCGCCAGTATCTGCAAGGTGACGGTCTTGCCGGTGCCGGTCGCGCCGGTGACCATGCCATGGCGATTGCCATATTGCAGCAGCAGGCGTTCGGGGCGCTGGTAGCTGTCGTCGGGCTTGCGGCTGGCCCCGATGAAGATGCTTGTGTCGTCAGCCATGTGTCCGGTCTCCGCAAAGCCCAAAATGATCAAAGGCCTGAATATGATAAAGTAACGGGCCCTGCCGCAGGTATAATGACGCGATTGGGCAGCGACAATGCCCGTGGTCGAAATTGCATTTTCGAAGCTTGCGGATTTTGTGCATGTTTGGCAATCGGTTAACGGTTCACCGTCACAGGGAGCATGTCGCATTGTGATATGGGAACGGGAACCGTAGACTGGCCTTCCAGGCCGACACACACGGCCGAAAAGACGAGGCCAACAAGACGAGGAGAGCGGATGGGCGCCGGTGCCTTGATCCACGATGCCGAACTTCCGAACGCCGAGCGGCAGCGATGGCTGGCGCTGGTGGAAAAGGCGCTCGCCGGCGGATCCTTCGAGGAAAAGCTCGTCTCCCATACAGACGATGCCATCCGCATCGAGCCACTCTACGATCGCGCCGCGGCGGCGGAGCCTCTCGTACGGGCAAACCCCAGATCGCCATGGATCGTCAGCCAGCGTGTCGACGATCCAGATATCGACCGCGCCAGAAGCCAGGCGCTGGAGGATGTCGCGCAGGGTGCGACCGGATTGTCGCTGGTTTTCGAAGGCGCGCCGAATGCATTCGGCTATGGCTTGCCGAGGACGGCCGAGGCGCTGGAGACCGTGCTCGACGGCGTGCCGCTCAGCCGCGTCCAGGTCCGCATCGACGCCCATCCCTGGAGCCGCGCCGTGGCCGACTGGCTGGTTGCGTTCCTGAGCAAACGCCGGTCCGACCCGACCAAGCTCAATCTGTCCTTCGGCATCGATCCGGCGGCGATCTTTGCCGGAACCGGACGACTGCGTATGTCGATCGAGGCCTTGAAGGCGTCGATGCCGCAATCGCTGGCGCATTTCTTCTCGATGGGCGTGCCGGGTGTTCTGCTGGAAGCGGATGGACGCGTATTCCACAATGCCGGCGCCACCGAGGCGCAGGAACTGGGCACGATGATGGCCTCGGCGGTCTCCTATCTCAGAATGTTCGAGGAGGCCCGCCAGCCGCTCGTCTATGCAGCGCCCCATATCGGCTTTGCGCTGAGCGTCGACCAGGACCAATTCGTGTCGATGGCAAAGATCAGGGCGCTGCGCAGGTTGTGGGCGCGTGTTCAGGAGGCCTGCTCGATCCCTGCCTCCACGGCCGGTATCCATGCCGAAACGTCCTTCCGCATGATGACGACGATGGACCCGGAGACGAACATCCTGCGTACCGCGATTGCCGGTTTTGCGGCAGCGGCCGGCGGCGCGGATTCGATCTCCATCCTGCCGCACACGATCACGCATGGCTTGCCGGCGGGCTTTGCCCGCCGCGTCGCCCGCAACGCACAACTGATCATGGCCAATGAAAGCCATATCGATCATGTCGCCGATCCCGCCTGCGGCTCGGGCGCCGTCGAGGCGCTCACCACGGACCTCTGTGAAGCAGCCTGGGAAGAATTCCAGCGGATCGAGGCGGAAGGCGGCGTGCTGTCCAGCCTCCAGCAAGGGCACATCCAGAAGCGCGTCCAGGCAGCCTCGGCGCGCCGCAACGCTGCCTATCAGGCGGGCGAACGCGCCATCATCGGCACGACGCTTTACCCGTCCAGTAGCGAACGTCCGGTCGAAACGCTGGCGGCCGAGAGGCGGCAAGCGTTGAGCGAAAGCGTGGCGGTCTGCGAGCCGCTGCTTCCGATCCAGATCGACCAGGCGATCGGAGCAGCGTCATGATCCCGGACTTCAGCAAGGTCGACTGGTCGGCGCCGCGCCGCGCACCGATCGAGATCAAAGGCCAGCGGCTGACGCCGGAAGGCCTGAGTGTCAAGCACCTGTACAACCAGGGCGATCTCAAGGGGCTGCCTAACCTCGACACCTATCCCGGCTTGCCGCCCTTTGTGCGCGGCCCCTACCCGACCATGTATGTCCAGCAGCCCTGGACGATCCGGCAATATGCCGGCTTCTCGACGGCGGAGGAATCGAACGCCTTCTACCGGCGCAACCTTGCCGCCGGCCAGAAGGGACTGTCGATCGCCTTCGATCTCGCCACGCATCGCGGCTACGACAGCGACCATCCGCGCGTCGCGGGCGATGTCGGCATGGCCGGCGTCGCCATCGATTCCATCCTCGACATGCGCCAGCTCTTCGACGGCATCCCGCTCGACGAGATGACCGTTTCGATGACGATGAACGGCGCGGTGCTGCCGATCATGGCGCTCTATATCGTGGCCGCCGAGGAGCAGGGCGTTGCGCAGAAGGACCTCGCCGGAACTATTCAGAACGACATCCTGAAAGAGTTCATGGTGCGCAACACCTACATCTATCCGCCCAAGCCTTCGATGCGGATAGTGTCGGACATTTTTTCCTACACGTCCCGGCATATGCCGAAATTCAATTCGATCTCGATCTCCGGCTACCACATGCAGGAGGCGGGAGCGACGGCCGACCTTGAGCTCGCCTATACGATCGCCGACGGCATCGAATATGCCCGCGCCGGCGTCGCGGCCGGTCTCGATATCGACCGTTTCGCACCGCGGCTTTCGTTCTTCTGGGCGATCGGCATGAACTTCTTCATGGAAGTGGCCAAGCTCAGGGCCGCAAGGCTTCTGTGGTCGAGCCTGATGCTGAAGAACTTCCTGCCGAAGGACGAGCGCTCGCTGTCGCTGCGCACCCATTGCCAGACGTCGGGCTGGTCGCTGACGGCGCAGGATCCCTATAACAACATCACCCGCACCATGATCGAGGCGATGGCCGCGACTCAAGGCCATACGCAATCGCTGCACACCAACTCCTTCGACGAGGCGATGGCTCTGCCGACCGACCATTCGGCCCGCATCGCCCGCAACACGCAGCTCATCCTGCAGAAGGAATCCGGCACGACCCGCATCATCGACCCATGGGGCGGTTCGGCCTATGTCGAGCGGTTGACGTACGATCTGGCGGCGCGCGCACTCGCCCATATCGAGGAGGTCGAAAGCCTTGGCGGCATGGCCGCGGCAACCGAAAAGGGCATCCCGAAGCTGCGCATCGAAGAGGCGGCCGCCCGCACCCAGGCGCGCATCGATTCGGGCGAGCAGATGCTGGTCGGCGTCAACGCGCATCGGCCAGAGACGGACATCGAGGTCGACGTGCTGAAGATCGACAATGCCGAGG
>NZ_NWQG01000067.1:0-25937 GCF_002529485.1 Mesorhizobium sanjuanii | reverse complement strand
GTCAAAGCCCGGCAATTGTCGAAGCTGCAAAGGCTGAAAGGCACGCGCGACGTCGGCGCGGTCGAGAGCGCGCTGGATGCGCTGAGCCGTGCCGCGGCGGGTGGTGAAAACCTGCTCGAATTCGCCATCCGCGCCGCCCGCGCCAACGCCACGGTCGGTGAGATTTCGCTGGCGCTGGAAAAGGTGTTCGGCCGTCATGTCGCTTCGGTGCAGACGATCTCAGGCGTCTATCGCAAGGCGCTTGGCGACAATCCGGTGGTCGACCGGCTGCAGGACAAGGTCGTGGCCTTCGAGGAGAGGTCCGGCGGCAAGCCGCGCATTCTCGTCGCCAAGATGGGACAGGACGGCCACGATCGCGGCCAGAAAGTCATTGCCACGGCCTTTGCCGACCTCGGCTTCGACGTCACCGTCGGAGCGATGTTCCAGACGCCGGAAGAGATTGCAAAACTCGCGGTCGAGCATGACGTGCACATTATCGGCGCCTCGTCGCTGGCGGCGGGACATCTGACGCTCATTCCCGAATTGAAGGGCGCGCTGAAGAAGCTCGGCCGCGACGACATGCTGATCGTCGCTGGCGGCGTCATCCCGCCACAGGATTACGACGCGGTGGTCAAAGCGGGGGCTGTGGAAATCTTTCCGCCGGGCACGGTCATTCCGGAAGCGGCGGAACGGCTGATTGACCGGCTGCTGCAAGCTTGACAGACCTGTTATAATCTCTGTTGCAACGACTCGTCGGCCGAGTTATAATCGACGTTACAACAGGATGATCCATTATGAACACGACCATTCGCAAGATCGGCAATTCCGAAGGCGTGATCCTGCCGAGGGAGCTTCTCGATCGTCTGAACCTAAAGGCTGGCGACCAGCTTCAAATCGTTGAAACAGGTGACGGCCTTGCGCTGAAGCCGCTGGACGACAGCTTCGAGCGGCAAATGAAAGCTGCCCGCGAGGTCATGGACAAATACAAGGTCGCGCTTCAGAAGCTCGCCGAATGAGCTGGGAGTTTCTGACCCGGCGCGCGGTCGAAGCGATGCACGCCGAACAACTGCGCAGGCATGGTGGAGCGCAAGGTTTGAGGGACGAAAATGCCCTCGAATCCGCGCTTGCCCGCGCCGAGAACAAGGCGAACTACGGAGATCCGTCTGTCGAAGATCTCGCGGCCGCCTATGTCTTCGGCATCGCCAGAAACCATGCGTTTGTCGATGGCAACAAGCGCACGGCGATTGTCGCAGCCGGTGCGTTTCTGATCGTGAATGGATATGTCCTGGCCGCCAACAACGGCACGATCTATGAGTTCGTCATGGGCGTTGCCGCCGGCGAAATCGATGAGGCGGGAGCGGCGGCGTTCTTCCGCGACCATGTTGTCAAGCTCGAGGACTAGCTTTCCGAGAGCTTGACGATTTCCCATTCCTTGCCGTTGACAACAGCCACGTCGCCAACCTTCTTGCCGAACAAGGCCATGGCCATCGGCGAGACATGCGAGATGCTGCCCTTGGCCGGATCGGCCTCGTCCTCGCCGACGATCTTCCAGTGGACCTTCCTGCCGTCATCGCCTTCCAGCGTGACGCCCATGCCGAAGCGGACCAGGTCGCTGCCGGGCTCTGGCACGGAAAGTTCGGCGCTTTCACGCCGCGCGGTCCAGTAGCGCAGGTCTCGCGACACGACAGCGATGCGCTCGCGGTCGGCCCGCCTCTCGGCCTTTGCCAACATATCGCGCAATTCGGCCAGATTTTCCTCGATCTGCGCCAGGCCGCGCTCCGTCACCAGATTGCGGTGTTGGCTCACCGGCCGCTCGCCGATGCCGGCGATGGCGTTTTCGCTGTCTTCCTCGCGTGTGAAGGCCCTGCTCATCCAGCAAACTTAGGCGCGTAGCCGCGACTCCACAAGCCATTGCCGGCAAGTCCGCCGAGCCTGGCACGATTCCTGCGACATGGCGGCTGGAGTCCAGGAATCTGTGCCGATGTTGAACAGACGGAAGTTTCTCACGGGAACCGCGGGCTTTGCCGTTCTGGGTCTATCGCTCGGCAAGGCGGCCGCGGCCGCCCTGCCCGGCATCGAGAATGCCTCGATGCGCGGTTCGATCAACGCTGCCGACCTTGGCGTGCAGCCCGGCGCGCTTGACGACCAGAGCAAGGCCTTCGCCAAGCTGCTGCTTCAGGCCAACGATCGCGACATGCCGGTGTTCCTGCCGCCGGGCACCTATGTGGTGTCCAACCTTTCGCTGCCCAGCCGCGTCAGGCTTACCGGCGTGCCTGGCGCATCGCGAATCGTTTATGGCGGCAACGGCCATCTCTTCATGGCCGAACAGGCCGAACACATCGAATTTAGCGGGCTGGTGTTCGACGGCGGCAATCGCTGGATGGGCGACTATGCGCAAGGCCTGCTCGATCTACGCCGCGTCGGCCATCTCGTCGTCGACAATTGCCAGATATCGGGCAGTGGCAAGCATGGACTGTCGCTCGAACATGCCCGCGGACGCATCGAGCGCTCGGACATATCGGGCGCGGCCGACGCCGGCATCTATTCGGTCGAGGCCGGCGCCTTGGAGATCTCAGGCAACACCGTATCTGATTGTGGCAATGGCGGCATCCTCGTGCACCGTTGGCAAGCGGCCGAGGACGGCAGTCTCGTCAGCGGCAACCGCGTCGAACGCATCCAGGCGCGCAGCGGCGGAACCGGCCAGAACGGCAACGGCATCAATGCCTTCCGCGCCGGCAATGTCGTCATCTCGGGCAACATCGTCTCGGATTGCGCGTTTTCGGCGATCCGCGCCAACAGCGCCAGCAATCTGCAGATGACCGGCAACACCTGCTTACGCTCGGGCGAAACGGCGCTCTATTCCGAATTCTCCTTTGAAGGCGCGATCATCGGAAACAACATCGTCGACGGCGCCGCCAACGGCATCTCGATCGTCAATTTCAACGAAGGCGGCCGCATGGGGGTCTGCCAGGGCAACATCGTGCGCAACCTGTCGACGTCTGGCCCCTATCCTGCCGACCCACCCGGCTTCGGCGTCGGCATCAGCGTCGAGGCCGACACCACGGTGTCAGGCAATGTCGTCGAAAACGCGCCGCTTTACGGCATGCAGATCGGCTGGGGTCCGTACATGCGCAATGTGGTCGCTACGGGAAACATCATCCGCAAGGCCGGAACCGGCATCGTCGTCAGCGTGGTCGAGGGTGCGGGTACGGCCGTCATTTCCGACAACGTCATCGATGGCGCGCAGAACGGCGCGATCATCGGTCAGCGCTGGGCCGAGCCGGTGACCGGCGACCTCGCCTCGTCAGGCAGTGCCGGCTATGCGCATCTGACCGTCGAGCGCAATCACGTCAGTTGAATGCAGCCGTGGGCCGGAGCGAACCAACCTTGGCGCCAATCCGGCTTTCGATGGGCGCGTTTGCCAATTCGATCAGCTTGGCCGCCAGGGTCTCGTCCGCATGCAGCAGCTTGGCGATGACGGCGGCAACCATGGCTTCGGCCGCCCGGCCAGCGCCATCATCGCATTTGAGCGCGATGCCGAGCCCAAGTTCCGGAATTGCTGCGCAATAGACGCCCTCGGCTCCGCCCTTCGCAAAAATCCGTCCAGGAGCGGCTTCCATCAGCGCGAGATCGGCACGGCCGGTGCCGGCGACAAAGAATGGCTCAGCCATACAGGCGGACAAAAGCCGCTTCGCGGCCTTCGCTCGCTCAGGGCCAAAACCCGCCCCGGTCGCCATGCGGGCAAAGCCGAGGGCGAAGCTCCTCAGCGGCACCGCGTAGGTCGGGATCGAGCAGCCGTCGATCGCTCGCTCGTCGGCGCCATGGGCAGCGCCCGTCACCGCCTGCATTGCGTCGCGCACCATCTCCTGCAAGGCGTGACCCGCCCGGACATAGCCGTGATGCGCAATGCCCGCGTGGACGCACGTACAGAGGAAGCCGGCATGCTTGCCGGAACAGTTGTTGTGCAGTGCGCTCGGCAAATTGCCGGTGCGGGCGAGCGCAATCTCCGCCTGATGGTTCGATGGCCAGTGCGCGCCGCATTCCAGCGCCGTTTTGTCCAGACCGGCCTTGGCGAGCATCGCCTGCGCCAGTTCGACATGCGCCGGCTCACCCGAATGCGAAGCACAGGCCAGCGCCAGTTCGCGGTTGCCGAAGCCATAGGAGGCGGCAGCGCCGCTTTCGACCAGCGGCAGCGCCTGGATCGCCTTCACCGCCGAGCGCGGGAACACCGGACGTGTGGTGTCGCCGACCTCCCAGACCGGCCTATTGTCGGCGTCGAATACAGCTATGGCGCCACGATGGGCGCTCTCGACTATGGCGCCGCGCAGAACTTCGACCAGAACCGGATTCGTCATGAATTCCCCGTGAAATGCGGGGCCGCTTTTATCTGATCCGGTCGAGAATGGAAACGTAGTTGGCGACCGCGGCGCCACCCATGTTGAAGATGCCGCCGAGTTTTGCGCCAGGCACCTGGATGCCGCCAGCCTCGCCGACCAGTTGCATGGCGCTCAGCACATGCATCGACACGCCGGTGGCGCCGATCGGGTGACCCTTGGCCTTCAGCCCGCCGGAAGGGTTGACGGGCAGCCGGCCGTCCTTCGCCGTCTCGCCGCTCATGGCGAGCTTCGCCCCCTCACCCGGCTTGGCCAGGCCCATCGCCTCATACTCGATCAGTTCGGCAATGGTGAAGCAGTCATGTGTCTCGACGAAGGAGAGGTCGTCCAGCGTCACGCCAGCCTGCTTCAGCGCCTGGTTCCAGGCGTGCTCGCAGCCTTCGAAGGCGAGGATGTCGCGCTTCGACATCGGCAGGAAATCCTGGACATGCTGGTTAGCCCGAAAGGCGACGGCGCGGCGCATCTTCAGCGCCGTCGCTGTGTCGGCAAGGACCAGAGCGGCGGCGCCATCCGAAACCAGCGAGCAGTCGGTGCGCTTCAGGGGACCGGCAACGAAGGGGTTCTTTTCGCTTTCGTGGCGGCAGAACTCATAGCCGAAATCCTTGCGCATCTGCGCGTAGGGATTGTCGACGCCGTTCTTATGGTTCTTGGCAGCGATCATGGCGAGCGCGTCCGACTGATCGCCATAGCGCTGGAAATAGGCCTGAGCGATCTTGCCGAAGACGCCGGCGAAGCCCGCCGGTGTATCGCCATCCTCGGGCAGATAGGAAGCCTTGAGCAGGTTCTTGCCGATTTCGGCACCGGGCGTCGTCGTCATCTGCTCGGCGCCGACCACCAGGACGATGCGGGCGGCATTGGCGTCGATGGCGCGAATGCCTTGCCTGACCGCCGCCGAACCGGTGGCGCAAGCGTTCTCGACCCGCGTCGCCGGCTTGAAGCGCAGCCGGTCGTCTGCCTGGAGAACCAGGCTGGCGGTGAAATCCTGGGCGGAAAAGCCGGCGTTGAAGTGGCCGAGCACGATCTCGTCGACGTCGTCCGGGCCGATGCCGGCATGGTCGAGCGCGTCGGTTGCCACCTTGACGATCAGGCTCTCCAGCGTCTCGCCTTCGAGCTTGCCGAAGCGCGAATGCGCCCAGCCGACAATGCATGCTGTCATGGCGATCTCCGTTCTCGGCGCCGGTTGCTCACGATGTCCTGACGCATCCTTTTATATTGTTCAAGTATGAACCGATTTCCAGATCCAGTGAAGAGCCAGAACATACAATTGATCGATGTCCATTGGCACAGCCTCGCGATACGAAATTTCGGTCGGATTTTTGTTGATTGATCCGTCAATAAAAAATAACTTCGCCCAAGAGCTGGAACCACAATGCCGAAAGTCGGAATGGAACCGTTGCGCCGCAAGGCGCTTATCGACGCGACGATCTCAGCGATCGGCGAGCGTGGCTCGCTAGACGTGACCATGTCGGAAATCGCCGGCCGCGCCGGCGTCTCCTCGGCCCTTGCCCATCATTATTTCGGCGCCAAGGACGAGCTGTTGCTGGCGACGATGCGGCACATATTGGCCGAACTGACCACCGATACGCGGCGCGCCCTTCACTCCGCCAGCCTTCCTCGTGAACGTGTTTCGGCAGTGGTCGCCGTCAATTTCTCCGACGCCCAGTTCCAGCCGGAAATCATCGCCGCGTGGCTCGCCTTCTATGTCGAGGCGCAGAAATCGGCGGCGCTGCGCCGGCTGCTCAAGGTCTATGCGCGGCGCTTGCACTCGAACCTGATGAGCGGGCTGACCGGCATCCTTCCCAGAAGCGAGGCCGACCGCGTCGCCGAAGCAACGGCGGCGCTGATCGACGGGCTCTATATCAGGCGCGCGCTGAAGGACGGCGTGCCCAACGCCGCGACGGCGATCGCGCTGGTCGAGGACTATCTCGAAACGAAACTTAAAGCACGTCAATGAGACTCGCGCGACGTGCTTTAAGCCCTCATTTTTATGCATGTCGTTATCCCAAAACCGCTGCGCACTTTTGGGCGACATGCACTAACGGACGGCAGACGCAGTGACACGCAAGAAACCCAATTTCCTGATCGTCATGGTCGATCAGCTCAACGGCACGCTGTTTCCGGATGGGCCGGCCGATTTCCTGCATGTGCCGCGTCTCAAGGCGCTGGCCGCCCGCTCGGCACGCTTTGCCAACAACTATACCGCTTCGCCGCTCTGCGCGCCGGGCCGGGCCTCGTTCATGAGCGGACAGTTGCCGTCGCGCACGGGGGTCTATGACAATGCCGCCGAATTCGTCTCGTCGATCCCGACCTTCGCCCATCATCTGCGCGCCGCCGGCTACTACACCTGCCTGTCGGGCAAGATGCATTTCGTCGGGCCGGACCAGTTGCATGGTTTCGAGGAACGGCTGACCACCGACATCTATCCCGCCGATTTCGGCTGGACACCCGATTACCGCAAGCCCGGCGAGCGTATCGACTGGTGGTACCACAATCTGGGCTCTGTGACCGGCGCCGGCGTCGCCGAGACCACCAACCAGATGGAATATGACGACGAGGTCGTGTTCCTGGCCTCGCAGAAGCTCTACCAGCTTTCGCG
Source organism: Mesorhizobium sanjuanii (assembly GCF_002529485.1). Classification (NCBI taxonomy): domain Bacteria; kingdom Pseudomonadati; phylum Pseudomonadota; class Alphaproteobacteria; order Hyphomicrobiales; family Phyllobacteriaceae; genus Mesorhizobium; species Mesorhizobium sanjuanii. The sequence goes on along the minus strand of NZ_NWQG01000067.1, from coordinate 18,968 downwards.
CGAGCAGGACGAAGCGGACCATCGGCCCTGGTGCCTCACCGTTTCGCTGTCGCACCCGCACGATCCCTATGTCGCGCGCAAGCAATACTGGGATCTCTACGAGCATTGCCAGGCGCTGGATCCGGAAACCGGATTCATCGCCCATGACGAACAGGACGTGCATTCGCAGCGGCTGTACCACGCCAGCGACTATCCCTCGTTCGAGATCACGCCCGAGCAGGTGCGACGTTCGCGGCGCGGCTATTTCGCCAACATTTCCTATGTCGACGACAAGCTCGGCGAGCTTCTGGACGTTCTGAAGCGCACGCGCATGCTCGACGACACCGTCATCCTTTTCTGCTCGGACCATGGCGACATGCTCGGCGAACGCGGCCTGTGGTTCAAGATGAGCTTCTTCGAGGGCTCGGCGCGGGTGCCGCTGATGATCGCCGGCAAGGACGTGCCGGCCGGCCTGATCAAGGCGCCAGTCTCCAATCTCGACGTAACGCCGACGCTTTGCGACTTTGCCGGCATCGACATGAGCGCGATCGCGCCGTGGACCGACGGCCAGTCGCTGCTACCGCTTGCCACGGGCGGGCAGCGCACCGCGCCTGTGTTGATCGAGTATGCCGCCGAAGGCTCCTACGCACCCTTGGTGGCGATCCGCGATGGCAAATACAAATTCGTCCATTGCGAACTCGACCCGCCGCAGCTGTTCGATCTCGAAGCCGATCCGCTCGAGCGGGACAATCTGGCCGACGATCCGGCCAATGCGGCCCTGGTGGCGATGTTCATGGACAAGGTGCGGGCGCGCTGGGACATGGCCGGTTTCGACGCCGCCGTGCGCGAGAGCCAGGCGCGCCGCTGGGTCGTCTATCCGGCGCTGCGCAACGGCGCCTATTACCCCTGGGATTTCCAGCCGCTGCAAAAGGCATCGGAGCGCTACATGCGCAACCACATGAACCTCGACAATCTCGAAGAGAGCAAAAGGTATCCGCGAGGCGAATGATGACAGATCTTGTCCCCTCCCTCGATCATCTCAGGCAGGCTTATGCCGTCACCGCCAAGGCGACGCAGGTCACACCATTGCTGGAATCGGCCGCACTTGCCCGCGAGACCGGTGCTGCCCGCGTCTTCGTCAAGCCCGAATCACTGCAATGGGCCGGATCGTTCAAGGTGCGCGGCGCCTATTGGCGGCTGAAACGGCTCTCGCCCGATGAAGCCAGGAAGGGCGTCGTCGCCTATTCCTCCGGCAATTTCGCGCAAGGGCTCGCCGCTGCCGGACAGTCGCTCGGCATTCCCGTCACCATCGTCATGCCGATCGACGCGCCCGCCGCCAAGCGCGACGCAACGGCCGGCTATGGCGCGTGCGTGGTGCTGACCGACCACGGCGAGCGCGCGCGTGAGGAAGTCGCCGCCGCCAAGGCACGCGAGATCGCCGAGACCGAGGGGCTCGCGCTGCTGCATCCGTTCGACGATCCGGAGATCGTCGCCGGCCAAGCCGGCGCCGGATTGGAAGCGCTCGATCAGCTAGCGGCCAAGGACGCGCAAGCCGACCTGCTGTTCTGCGCGGTCGGTGGCGGCGGGCTGATCGGCGGCGTTTCGCTGGCCTTCCACTATCTGTCGCCGGCGACCGAGATCATCGGTGTCGAACCCGAAGGCTTCAACGGCATGGGTTCGTCGCTGGCACATGGCGCCATCGAGACCATGCCGATCGGACCGCAATCGATCTGCGATGGGCTGATGGCGCGCAAACCCGGCGACGCGCCATTCGCGGCAGTCAAGGCTGCCGGCGTTCGCGGCATCACCGTCGACGATCAATCGGTGCGCAGTGCGATGCGGATCGCCTTCGAGCGGATGAAACTGGTGCTCGAACCTTCGGGCGCGGCGTCGCTGGCGGCGCTGCTCGGCGGCAAGGTGGATGTGAGCGGCAAGACCGTGCTCGTGGTGGCGACCGGCGGCAATGTCTCGCTCGCCGATTTTATGGCCCATATGAACCATGCTTGAAGCGGATTTCGTCATCATCGGCTCCGGCTCGGCCGGCTCGGCAATGGCCTACCGCCTGTCGGAGGACGGCAAGCATTCGGTGATCGTCATCGAATTCGGCGGCAGCGATATCGGGCCGCTGATCCAGATGCCGTCGGCGCTGTCGATCCCGCTCAACATGAGCCTCTATGATTGGGGCTTTGCCAGCGAGCCGGAGCCGCATCTCGGCGGCCGCGTGCTGGCGACTCCGCGCGGCAAGGTGATCGGCGGCTCTTCCTCGATCAACGGCATGGTTTATGTGCGGGGACATGCGCGCGACTTCGACCATTGGGCCGAGGAAGGTGCGACGGGCTGGGGCTTTGCCGACGTGCTTCCCTATTTCAAGCGCATGGAAAACGCGCATGGCGGCGAGGATGGCTGGCGCGGCAAAAGTGGCCCGCTGCATGTTCAGCGCGGCGCGAGAACCAATCCGCTCTACGGCGCCTTTGTCGAGGCGGGCCGCCAGGCCGGCTTCGAACTGACCGACGACTATAATGGCGCGAAGCAGGAGGGGTTCGGGCCGATGGAGCAGACCATCCACGGCGGCCGCCGCTGGTCGGCGGCGAGCGCCTATCTCAGGCCGGCGCTCAGGCATAAGAATGTGAGTCTCGTCAAAGGCTTCGCGCGGCGGGTGATCATCGAGAATCAACGCGCCACCGGCGTCGAGATCGAGTCTCGCAGGCAGGTCCAGATCATCAAGGCGCGCCGCGAAGTGATCATTGCCGCGTCCTCGATCAATTCGCCCAAGATCCTGATGCTGTCCGGCATCGGCCCGGCCGCGCATCTCAGGGAAAACGGCATCCAGGTGGTGGCCGACCGGCCAGGCGTCGGCCGCAACTTGCAGGACCATCTGGAGCTCTACATCCAGCAGGAATCGACCAAACCGATCACGCTGAATTCGGTGCTGAACCCGTTCTCCAAGGCGCTGATCGGCGCGCAATGGCTGTTCTTCAAATCCGGCCTTGGCGCGACCAACCATTTCGAGGCAGCGGCCTTCGTGCGCTCGCGCGCCGGCGTCGACTATCCCGATATCCAGTACCACTTCATCCCGGCCGCGGTCCGCTATGACGGCAAGGCGGCGGCCAAGGCCCATGGTTTCCAGGCGCATGTCGGACCGATGCGGTCGAAGTCGCGCGGCTCGGTGACGCTGCGCTCACCCGATCCGCTGTCGAAGCCGGTGATCCGCTTCAACTATATGTCGCACCCAGACGACTGGGCGGAGTTCCGCCACTGCATAAGGCTGACGCGCGAGATCTTCGGCCAGGCGGCGTTCGATGCCTATCGCGGCAAGGAACTCTCGCCAGGCTCGCATGTCCAATCGGACGACGATCTCGATGCCTTCATCAGGGATCACGCCGAAAGCGCCTATCATCCCTGCGGCACTTGCAAGATGGGCCGCACCGATGACCCGATGAGCGTCGTCGATCCGGAATGCCGCGTCATCGGCGTCGACGGTCTGCGGGTCGCCGACTCCTCGATCTTCCCGCGCGTGACCAACGGCAATCTCAACGCGCCGTCGATCATGACCGGCGAGAAGGCCGCCGACCACATCCTTGGCCGCACGCCGCTGGCGCCGTCCAACCAGGAGCCATGGATCAATCCACGCTGGCAGGCGTCGGACAGATAGGCCATTGTCGGGCGGGCTGCCCCGCCCGAGACGATTGGAGAACTCCCATGCGCGCCCAGCCGACGGCATCGCACTATGTCAACGGACGCTACATCGAAGACGAAGGCGGCGCGCGGCTGCCGGTGATCTATCCGGCGACCGGCGAGACCATCGCGGTGCTGCATTCGGCGACGCCAAACGTGCTGGAGCTCGCCATCGAGGCAGCGCGTGCCGCACAACCGGCCTGGGCGCGGCTGAAGCCGGTCGAGCGCGGGCGCATCCTGCGGCGCGCCGCCGATATCTTGCGGGCGCGCAATGCCGATCTCGCCCGTATCGAGACGCTCGACACCGGTAAGGCGATCCAGGAGACCCTGGTGGCGGACGCGCCTTCGGCGGCCGATTGCCTCGAATATTTCGGCGGCGCCGTCGCGGCCTTCAATGGCGAGGCGATAGATCTCGGAGGGCCCTTCGCCTACACGCGGCGCGAGGCGCTGGGTGTCTGCGTCGGCATCGGCGCCTGGAATTATCCGATCCAGATTGCCGGCTGGAAATCCGCACCCGCACTCGCCATGGGCAACGCCATGGTGTTCAAGCCGTCGGAGAACACGCCTCTGTCGGCGCTGGCGCTAGCCGAAATCTACAGCGAGGCCGGCCTGCCCGATGGGCTGTTCAACGTGGTGCAAGGCTATGGCGATGTCGGCGCCGGGCTGGTCGAGCACAATATCGTCGCCAAGGTCTCGGTGACCGGGTCGGTGCCGACTGGCCGCAAGGTCCTGTCCCTCGCCGGCTCGAAGATGAAGCACGCCACCATGGAACTCGGCGGCAAGTCGCCGCTGATCATCTTCGACGACGCCGATCTCGAAAACGCCATTGGCGGCGCCATGCTCGGCAATTTCTATTCGACCGGCCAGATCTGCTCCAATGGCACGCGGGTCTTCGTGCAGAAGGGCATCCACGACCGGTTCGTCGAGCGGTTGATCGAGCGGACGAAGAAGATCCGCATCGGCGATCCGCTCGACCCGGAAACGCAGATGGGGCCGCTGGTCAACAAGGCGCAGCAGGAAAAGGTCGTCTCCTATATCGAGGCCGGCAAGCAGGATGGAGCCACGCTCGCCTGCGGCGGCAACGTGCCGTCGCTGCAAGGCTTCCAGGGCGGCTTCTTCGTCGAGCCGACGGTCTTCACCGGCGTTACCGACACCATGCGCATCGCACGCGAGGAGATTTTCGGGCCTGTCATGAGCGTGCTGAAATTCGACGGCGAGGACGAAGTGATAGAGCGCGCCAACGACACCGAATTCGGCCTCGCCGCCGGCGTCTTCACGCGCGACCTGCCGCGCGCCCACCGCGTCATCGCCGAGCTGCAGGCCGGCACCTGCTGGATCAACGCCTATAATCTGACACCGGTCGAGATACCCTTCGGCGGCTTCAAGCAGTCGGGCATCGGGCGGGAAAACTCGCTTGCCGCACTGGCGCTCTATTCGCAGCTGAAGTCGGTCTATGTCGAGACCGGCGACGTGGCGAGCCCCTATTGAGGCTCTCGACCCTGCTTGTCCGCACAGTTCTGCTGACGGGGCGCGGAAGTTCGACTGGAGCGTTCTTGGGCAGGCGTCTTAAGCCTGCCCAAGCATGAAATCCTGCGCCTTCTCGTCGCGCGATGAATCTAAAAAGTCTGGTTGTAGGCACCGACTTCCGGGCTGCGGCGCAGCACGGCGTCGACGGCCTCGAACATCTGCCGGCGCCGCTCCGACGACACCGGGCTCTCGACCACGACGACGAGCTCCGGCTTGTTCGACGATGCCCGCACCAGGCCCCAGGTGCCGTCCTCGGCGACGACGCGAACGCCGTTGACGGTGATCAGGTCGGCGATCTTCTGCCCGGCAAACGCCGCGCCATCCTGCTTCATCGCCTGGAAATCGGAAACGACCCGCTCGACGACGCCGTATTTCACCGCGTCGGCGCAGTGCGGCGACATGGTCGGCGTGCCGAAGGTCAGCGGCAGATCGCGATAGAGATCGGCCATGCTGCTTGTCGGGCTGCGGTCCAGCATCTCGCATATGGCGATGGCCGTGATGAGACCATCGTCATAACCGCGCCCGATCGGAGGATTGAAGAAGAAATGGCCGGATTTCTCGAAACCGGCGATGGCGCCGAGCTCGGCCACCCGTCGCTTGATGTAGGAGTGGCCGGTCTTCCAATAGTCGGTGACGGCGCCATCGGCGCGCAACGTGGCGTCGGTGTTGAACAATCCGGTCGACTTGACGTCGACGACGAAGGTCGAGCCCGGATGCAATCGCGCTATGTCGCGCGCGAGCATGACGCCGACCTTGTCGGCAAAAATCTCGTTGCCCTCATTGTCGACCACGCCGCAGCGGTCGCCGTCGCCGTCGAAGCCAAGTCCGACATCGGCTCCTGCCTCCAGGACCTTGTCACGGATCGCATGCAGCATCTGCATGTCTTCGGGGTTGGGATTGTAGTGTGGAAACGTGTGATCGAGCTCGACGTCGAGCGGGATCACCTCGCAGCCGATGCGTTCCAGCGCCTCCGGCGCAAAGGCGCCGGCGGTGCCGTTGCCGCAAGCGGCGACCACCTTGAGCTTTCGCGAGATGCGCTTGTCCTGGGTCAGATCGTCGAGATAGGTCTTGCGGAAATCCGCAACGAAGTCGTAGGAGCCGCCGCCGACAAGATCGAAGTCGCCGGCAAGCACGATCGCCTTCAATGCGCTCATCTCCTCCGGGCCGAAGGTCAGCGGGCGCGCCGCCCCCATCTTGACGCCGGTCCAACCATTCTCGTTGTGCGAAGCGGTGACCATGGCGACGGACGGCGTATCGAGCGCGAACTGGGCGAAATACGCCATCGGCGACAGCGCCAGCCCGATATCCTTGACGCGGGCGCCGGCGGCCATCAGGCCGGAAATCAGCGCCAGCTTGATGGCAAGCGAATAGGAGCGGAAATCATGCCCGGTGACGATATCGGGTCCCGCGCCCAGGCGCCGGATCAGCGTGCCGAGTCCCATGCCGAGCGCCTGGACACCGATCAGGTTGAGCTCCGGCGGCTCAGCCGAGGCCGGATGACCGAACCACCAGCGCGCATCGTACTCGCGAAAGCCGGACGGCTTGATCAGCGCCGAGGTTTCGAACTCGAAGGTGTTGGGACGGGATTCGCTAACAATCTTCAGGGGCAAGACGGCAAAACTCCAAGTGGCTGGAAATCACGGAGGCAGTATTGGCGGATCGCTTACAAGGCAAGCCTTTAAGCCGTGTTTATCCCTGGGGAAACTGAAACCTGTATGACGTTGCCGCAAAAGCCTACGAAATGCGACAGAAGCACTGCCATTGGCGCTTGCAGGAACGGGGTGTGGCGGCTATAAGCCCGCGGTCTGGTCACGGAGTGTAGCGCAGCCTGGTAGCGCACCTCGTTCGGGACGAGGGGGTCGCAGGTTCAAATCCTGCCACTCCGACCAGAAAAAACAGCGGCTTGGCTGTGTTTGCTCCCGAAATGAATCAATCCATTGCCGCAGCGCTCAACGGTGGCGCTACGCGCTCAGGCGAAAGCGCGTGACGTCGATGGCTGCATTCATCAGCGTCTGCGTGTAGGCGGCCTGCGGATCGCTGAAGATCGCCTCGGTCGGGCCTTCCTCGACGATCTTGCCCTGCTTCATGACGATTATGTAGTCGGCCATGGCGCGCACGACGGCGAGATCGTGGCTGATGAAGAGATAGGACAGTTCGTGGTCGGCCTGCAGCTTGCGCAGCAGCTCGACGATCTGCTTCTGCACCGAGCGGTCGAGCGCCGAGGTCGGCTCGTCCAGCACCACCACCTTGGGCTTGAGGATCATGGCACGCGCGATGGCAATGCGCTGGCGCTGGCCGCCGGAGAATTCGTGCGGATAGCGATTGCGCGCATTCGGATCGAGGCCGACTTCGCGCAAGGCCTCGACCGCGCGCTGGTCGCGCTGCTTGCCCGACAGCGACGGCTCGTGCACCAGAAGCCCTTCGGTGATGACCTGGCCGACGGTCATGCGCGGCGACAGCGAGCCAAACGGATCCTGGAAGACGAGTTGCAATTCCCGCCGCAGCGGCCGCATCGCCTGGCGGTCGGCGTTGGAAATGTCGCGGTCGCCGAGGCGGATTACGCCATCACTCGGCAGGAGCCGCAGCAAGGCCCGGCCGAGCGTCGATTTTCCCGATCCGGATTCGCCGACGATGCCGATGGTCTGGTTCCGCTTCAGCCGGATCGAAATACGGTCGACCGCGCGCAGCAGCAGCGGCTCTCCGGCAAGAAAGCCGCCACCGATTTTGAAGGTCACTTCGACGTTCCTGCCTTCGAGCAGGACAGGCGCGTTCGGCGGCGGCGGCGCCTTGGTGCCGGTCGGCTCGGCGGCTAGCAGCATCTTGGTATAGGCGTGCTGAGGATTGGCAAAGATCGCTTCGGCCTCGCCCTCCTCGACGACCTCGCCATAGCGCATGACATAGACCCGGTCGGCGAAACGCCGGACGATGCCGAGATCGTGGGTGATGAAGACGATCGCCATGCCGAGTTTGCGCTGCAGTTCGGCGAGCAGCATGAGGATCTGTGCCTGGATGGTGACGTCGAGCGCCGTTGTCGGCTCGTCGGCGATCAGGATGTCGGGGTCGTTGGCCAGTGCCATGGCGATCATGACGCGCTGGCGCTGGCCGCCCGACATTTCGTGCGGATAGGATTTCATCCGCCGCTCGGGATCGGGAATATGCACCAGCCTGAGCAGCTTGAGCGCCTCCTCGCGCGCTTCAGCCTCGTTCAGCCCACGATGCCTGCGGATTGGCTCGATCAGCTGGTTGCCGATCGAATAGAGCGGATCGAGCGAGGTCATCGGCTCCTGGAAGATCATGCTGATCTTGGCGCCGCGCACCTTGTTGAGGTCGCTCTTGGTCATGGTCAGCAGATTGCGGCCGCGATAGTCGACACTGCCGGTGGCTTCGCCATTCGAGGCCAGCAGGCTCATCGCCGCCATCATTGTCTGGCTCTTGCCGGATCCGGACTCGCCAACCACGGCAACGGTTTCGCCCGCGTTGACGTGAATGTTGATGCCCTTCACCGCCTCGACCGCGCCGTCGAGCGTGCGGAAGCGGACGCGCAGGTCCTTGACGCTGAGGATCGTTTCGGAAGCAGCCATCTCAGCGATCCTTGGGGTCGAGCGCGTCGCGCAGGCCGTCGCCGACGAAATTCAGGGCGAACAGCGTCGAGACGAGGAAGAAGGCGGGAAACAGCAGCAGCCAGTTGGCGGTGCCGATGTTCTGGGCGCCGACCGAGATCAGCACGCCCCAGCTGGTCATCGGCTCCTGCACGCCGAGGCCGAGGAACGACAGGAAGCTTTCCAGGATGATGACCTGCGGCACCAGTAGCGTCATGTAGATCACCACCGGCCCGAGCAGGTTGGGAATGACGTGGCGCAGCAGGATGCCGCGCTGGCCAACGCCCATGGCCTCGGCCGCCTGGACATATTCCTGGCGTCGGATCGAGAGCGCCTGGCCACGCACGATGCGCGCCATGTCGAGCCACAGCACTGCCCCCACCGCCAGGAACATCAGCACGAAGTTGCGGCCGAAGAACACCACCAGCATAATGACGAAGAAGATGAAAGGCAACGAATAGAGCACGTCGACGATGCGCATCATCACCTCGTCGACCTTGCCGCCGGCAAAACCGGCGGTAGCGCCATAGAGCACGCCGATCACCACCGCTACAACGCCGGCAAGCAGGCCGATGGCCAGCGAGATGCGCCCCGCCATCAGCGTGCGCGACAGGAGATCGCGGCCGGTGTTGTCGGTGCCGAACAGGAAATATTGCTGCTTGATCGAGGCGCTCATCGTCACTTCGAGACCGTTCGGCGATTTGCTCTCGATCTTGGTGTCGTCAAAGGCATCGGAACGGTCGAGATAGCGGATGTTGCGGTCGTCTATCGGCCTGGTCGACTTGACGGTGACGAAGACCTTGTTGCCTTCCTGCCGCCACTCCTTGATGTCGACGCGCATGCGCTTGATCGCCTCGTCGAGCGCAGCCTCGATCATGTCGGCCTTCGGGTAGGCCGACAGGCTCGGCGGCATGCGCACATAGTCGGCGTAGATGGTGGTGTATTGATGCGGCACGAACCAGGGGCCGAAGACGCTGATGGCCGCGACGAAAGCAAGATAGTAGAGGCTGAACATGGCGGCGCGATTGGCCTTGAGGCGCGCCCACGCATCGCCCCACAGGGAGCGGCCGACCACGGCCGGAGCGGTGGCTGCGATGTCAGTCATAGCGCACCCTCGGATCGACGACGGCATACATGATGTCGACAATCAGATTGAAGATGATGGTGAAGAGAGCGATCACCACCACCGTTCCCATGACCAGCGTGTAGTCGCGATTGAGCGCGGCGACGACAAAATGGCGACCGACGCCTGGAATGGAGAAAATGGTCTCGACGATGATCGAGCCGGTGAGGAGTGCCGCCGCCGCCGGGCCGCTGAAGGAGACGATCGGCAGGATGGCGCCGCGCAGCGCATGTTTGACCACCACCGACCAGTCGGACAGGCCAAGCGCCCGGGCCGTGCGGATATGGTGGGAGCGCAGCGATTCGATCATCGAGCCGCGCATCAGGCGGGCAACGATGGCGATCTGCGGCAGAGCGAGCGTCAGCACCGGGCCGACCTTGTTTATCAAGGCGCCATCGCCCCAACCGCCGATCGGCAGCAGCTTCCAGGTCAATCCGAACAAAAGCTGGATCACCGGTGCGATGACGAAGGTCGGAATGGTGCTGCCGGCGGTGGCCAGCGCGATCACCGAGTAATCGGCAAGCTTGTTCTGGTTGAGCGCGGCAACGGTGCCGAGCACGCAGCCGAGCAGCAGCGCCAGAATGAGCGCCGAAGCGCCGAGCTGGACAGAGATCGGCAGGCCCTCCCTGAACAATTCGCCGACGGTGAAGTCCGGCATGTTGTAGCTGGGACCGAAATTGCCGCGCAGAAGATTGCCGAGATAGTGGACATACTGCAGCCAGAGCGGATCGTTGAGGCCGAACTGTGCTTCGAGATTGGCTTTGATCTCGGGACTCAGACCCCGCTCCTGGTTGAACGGGCCGCCCGGCGCGACGCGAATCAGGAAGAACGCCATGGTCACGATGACGAATAGCGTCGGAATGGCGGTCAGGAGCCGCCGGAAGACATAACGCAGCATCGGTGCCCCGCTTTGCTGGCAAACCAGTACCACCGCCCCTAGCGCATGATCCCGAAAATCTTAATCGGTTTTCGAGGTCATGCGCAAAATCAAAGTGTTACAGCGTCCTTTGCGCGTCCCAGAGGACGCGCGGCGCTGTAATGGGGCTGCGGTTCGGCCAAGGAAATCAGTCCTTGGAGATGAAGCGGGACGGATGCACGTCCATCACATTGTCCACGTAGCCATGCAGCTTCGGGGAAACGATGGCGTGGTAGCTGTAGTAGAGTATCGGGATGTTGCCGACTTCGTCGACAAGGATGCGCTCGGCCTCGGCGAGATCCTTCATGCGCTCCTCGGGCTTGCCGCCGGCGGCCGCCGCCTTGTCCATGGCCGCCTCGTATTTCGGGCTGTCGTAGTCCGAATAGTTGTTGCCGCTCGCCTTGCGCGAGATGCCGAGGAAGGTTTCGGGATCCTTGTAGTCGGCGATCCAGCCGGCACGCGCCACATCATAATCGCCCTTCTGCTCAAGGAAGGAGTAGTGGGTCTTGGTGTCGGTGTTGAGGAGCGTGACGTCGACGCCAAGCGGCTTCAGCTGTTCCTGGATGGCGACCGCGGTGTTCTTGTGGTTCTCCGAAGTGTTGTAGCGGATTTCCATCTTAAGCGGTTTCTCTGGCGTGTAGCCAAGCTTCTCGAGCACCTTCTTGGCTTCGTCCTCGCGATCGATCTGCGACATGTCCGCGTACTTGGCCATTGCCGGCGTATAGCCCTCAATGCCAGGAGGCACCATCGAGTAGCCAGGCAGCATCGAGTTCTGCCAGACCTTCTCGGCGATGAAATCACGGTCGATCGCCATTGAGATGGCATTGCGCAGCTCGACATTGTCCCACGGCGCCTTGTCGGTCTTGATCGCATAGTAGTACGTGCCGAGATACGGTCCGACGTGGATCTGATCGCCGAACTTGGTCTTGAGATCGGCGAGCTGCTCGGTTGGCAGGTCGTCATAGCTGTCGAGCTCGCCGGCCTCGAAGCGCTTCATCGCCGATGAGCGGTCTTCGGTCGGGATATAGTTGACGGTGTCGATCTTGACGCTCGCGGCGTCCCAGAATTTCGGATTCTTGACCAGCTTCATGTGGTCGTTGGGAACCCATTCCGCCAGTGTGTAGGCGCCGTTGGAGACCAGATTGCCCGGCTTGATCCAGTCGGCGCCGAGCTTGTCCATGGAGGCCTTGTTGACCGGATAGGTTGCCTGGTGGGTCAGCATCTCCAGGAAATATGGCGTCGGCGCATTGAGCGTGACTTCCAGCGTGTTGGCGTCGATAGCCTTCACGCCCATATCCTCGGGCTTGCCCTTCTTGGTGTTGACATCCTCGGCGCCCTTCACCGGATAGAGCATCGAAGCATATTCGGCGCCGGTGGCCGGATCTTCCAGCCGATGGAAGGCGAAGACGAAGTCCTCGGCCGTCACAGGGCTGCCATCCGACCACATGCCGTCCTTGCGCAGCTTGAACGTATAGACGGTGCCGTCGTCCGATACCGTCCAGCTTTCGGCGGCGCCCGGGATGACGTTGGCCTTCTCGTCCTGCATGACCAGACCCTGGAACAGGTCACGCAAGACATTAGCTTCGTAAATCGTGGAGGTCTTGTGCGGGTCGACCGACTCCGATTCGGCGGCGGTGCCCCTGTTATAGACGGTCTCGGCGAAAGCCGGCGTGTAGAACGTGCCGGCCGTCAAAGCCATCGTCGTAGCGAACACTGTCGCCTTCAGCATATTTTTCAGCATGGAGTTCTCCCTGTAGAGGCGGCCTCGCAGTCACGCCTCTTGAGTGTTGCCGCCCTGAAACCGATCGATGGCCTCTTCGAGCGCGCCGACGGTTCCCTTTCCGGCGGCTTGGTGCCCAGACAGTAGCGCGGAGATTTTTTATTTCAACAGACTCTCGAGGTCACCTAAAGTAAGGCCTGCGAGCGGCGGCCAAAACACCGATCGAAAACCATGAGCCCCGCTCCTGTTCTTCTCACGGCGAAGCCCTCGCTTCGGGCAGGCCCCTATACTTTTGCAGTTCGCCGAAAACTTTAATGCGTCTTTAAGCAACCATGGGTACATTTCTGACTGACCTCTATTGGCCTCCCTCACATCTTTGATGGGCGAAGGAAATGGATAAGATTGATAATAAAAAAAACTTCAAAATTAAGCAAAATATACACATATTTAGCGAAAAATTACTTCAATTTAGAGAACGGTCCGGGACCACAGCGATCGAGTTTGCATTCCTTTCGCCAATTTTTATCCTTCTCTTGCTCGGAATGGTTGCATACGGGATTTATTTCGGCGCAAGCCACTCCATCCAACAAATCGCGGCGGACGCCGCGCGGACCGCGATTGCCGGGCTTAACGAAACCGAGCGTCAGACGCTGGTTGCCAGTTTCGTTGCCAACAATGCCGGCGGATATCCGTTCGTCGATTCCGCCAAGCTGACCTACCAGGCCAAGGACAGCACCGCGGATGGAAACCAGTTCGTCGTGTCCATCCAATACGATGCGCGCAACCTGCCGATCTGGAACCTGTTGCCTGCCCTGCCGATGCCTGGAACCACGATTTCGCGCAAATCGACGATAAGGGTCGGAGGCATCTGAATGTCGAAGTCCTTACTGCTGAGAATCGGCTGGATCGCTCGATCGATTCTCGGCGACACGAAGGCCAACTTCACCGTCATGACGGCGCTCAGCGCGCCGGTCGCGCTGGCGCTGGCGGCTTTCGCCATCGACGAAGGCTCCATCTATGTGGAACGCCGCGAAGCCCAGGCAATGACCGACCTTGCGGCAATCACGGCGGCCTCGAACATCGGCAACATGGAAGCCGCAGTGGTGGCCACGCTCGGCGATAACGGCATGCCGGGCATAGTTGTCAAAAAGGCAGGCCAGACAATCGTTCCTACTCTTGGAAAGACCATCGTATCGGTTACCCCCGGCCGGTATTCGGCGGCATCGTCGCTCAGCGTGGGACAACGTTTCGAAGCCGGCAAGACGCCCTACAATGCTGTCCGTGTGGCCCTCAACAAGATTCCAGCCCGCTATTTCGCCAACGCACTCATTCCGACCCCGGTCATCGGCACCGAGGCCATTGCCAGCCTGACGCCGCAGGCGATGTTCTCGATCGGGTCCCGGCTTCTCAGCGTCAATGGCGGCATCCTCAACGCGCTTCTCAGCGGACTCCTGGGCGGCAACATCTCGCTCAGCGTCATGGACTACAACGCGCTGATCTCGGCCGATATCAATGTGCTTTCTTTCGTCGACGCTCTTGCGGTGCAGTTGAACCTGACAGGAGTCAGCTATTCCGACGTATTGGCGTCGAAAGCGACGGTGGGCCAGATCGCTACCGCCATGGCCAATGTCCCGGGGCTTGGCGGCACCAGCAAATTCGCCCTGCAGACGATCGCGTCAAAATCCACCAGCACGGTCAAGATTCCCCTCAACCATCTCATCGACCTCGGTTCGGTCGGTCAGTTAGGCCTCGGGCAAGGGTCGGCCGGCTTTTCGGCGGATGCAAGCGCCATGGGCATGTTGAGTGCGGCCGCGGCGCTTGCCAACGGTTCGAACCAGGTCCAGGTCAACCTCGGAGCCAGCATCCCTGGACTTACCTCCACCACGCTTGCCATCGCCATCGGCGAACCCATGCAATTCTCGCCATGGTTGACGATCGGCGAGAAAGGCGCCGTGGTGCGCACCGCGCAGACACGGATAAAGTTGCTGGCCTCCGTCGGCATCGGCAATTCCAACCTCGGTGGCGGTATAAGTCTGTTGTCCGTCAACCTGCCCCTGCATGTGGAAGTCGCCTATGCCGAGGCCAAACTGACCGACATAAGTTGTCCGACCGGGCGCCCCGACAGCCTGACGGTTTCCATCGCCGCGAAACCAGGCGTCGCCTCGCTGCATCTCGCCACCAGCGACGCCGACAACAACCCAACCGCCTTCGCCGATTTCAGCAATCCACAGTCGTTCTCCGATGCGCAGATCGCAAAGATAAGCATCAAGCTTCTGCTAATTACGCTCGATCTGCTCGGCGTGAACGGTTCCTCGGCGCTTGAGATCACCAACAACGATCCAACGACGTTGACCTTCAACGCCACGGAGATCGCCAACAAGACGATCAAGACCGTCTCCACGAAGAACCTGACGCAATCCCTCACCACGTCGCTCGTCAACAATCTGTCGCTTTCGATCAGCGCGCTGGGCCTTGGGCTCGACGTGACGGCGCTGCTTGGAACAGTGAAGCCAGCGGTGGTGACGCTGCTGAAAGGCGTGACGGCACCAGTCGACGAACTGGTCTACAATGTGCTTGCGGCGGTCGGCGTGCATGTCGGTGAGGCCGATGTCCGGGTCGTCGGTGCGACTTGCGGGCGTTCAGTGCTCGTCCAGTGACGTCGTCCGATAAAGCGTCGCGCGTTTGAACGGATTCAGGCGCGCCGCGCTTTTAAGCCCTTGCTTTGACGCGCATCAGCTGAGCCATCCGAGGAACCAGCCTAGGGCCGGCAGCGACAGTCTCTCTTCGTGCAAGGTCGCGCCAGTGCCGCCGAGATCGATGGTCGTCACAGACCCTGCATCTTGCGGCAAGGGCCAGTCGGCCGGCGCGTCGGCGAAGTTGAAGACGCATAGCAACCTCTCTCCGCCACCTTCGCGCATGAAGGCAAGGACATCGCCTTCGGCATCGAGAAACCGGATTGAGCCCCGAACCAGCGCCGGATGCCGCCTGCGCAACGCCAGCATCGCCCGATAGCCAGCAAGGACAGAGGTCTCCTCGCCGTTCTGCACATCGACCGCGCGGCTGCGATGGCCCGCCGGGACCGGAAGCCACGGCCTGCCCAGGGAAAAGCCGGCATTGTCGGCGCCGGCCTCCCAGACCATCGGCGTGCGGCAGCCATCCCTGCCCTTGACCCCCGGCCAGAAGCGGATGCCGACCGGATCGCGCAAATCCTCGAAGGCCAGTTCAGCCTCTTCCAGTCCGAGTTCCTCACCCTGGTAGAGACAGATCGATCCGCGCAGGCAGGACAGCAGCGCGATCGAGAATTTCGCTACCGCATCCGGATCGCCACGGGGCCTTGTCCAACGCGTCACATGGCGCACGACATCGTGGTTGGAAAACGCCCAGCAGACCCAGCCGTCAGCGACGGCGACCTCGAACGCCTCGACGCAACCGCGCACATGCGCGGCCGAGAATTGCTGCCCGAGCAGGTCGAAAGTGTAGCACATGTTGAGCTTGTCGCCGCCGGAGGTATAGGCGGCGAGCGTTTGCAGCGAGCGGGTTTCGTCACCGACCTCGCCGACGGCGGCGCGGCCTTCATACTCATCGAGCAGCGCGCGAAAGCGCCTGAGGAAAGCCAGGTTTTCCGGCTGCGTCTTGTCGAACAGATGCTGTTGAAAGAGATAGGTGTTGGTTTCAGCGTTGGTGCCGGCGACACTTGACGCCAAGGGCGGATTGCTGCGCAGCCAGCGGTCATGGACATAGTAGTTGACCGTATCCAGCCGGAAGCCGTCGACACCTCGATCCAGCCAGAACCGCACCGTGTCCAGAAGTGCATCCTGGACCTCGGAATTATGGAAATTGAGGTCAGGCTGCGAGGCCAGGAAATTGTGCATGTAGTATTGCCGGCGGGTCGAGTCCCACTCCCAGGCCGGGCCGCCGAACACCGACAGCCAGTTGTTGGGCGCGTTGCCGTCGGGCTTCGTATCGGCCCAGACATACCAATCGGCCTTGGGATTGTCGCGGCTGGCGCGGCTTTCGACGAACCAGTCGTGCTTGTCGGAGGAATGCGAGAGCACCTGGTCGATGATGATCTTCAGGCCGAGCCGGTGGGCTTCGGCAACCAGCGCATCGAAATCCTCGATGCCGCCGAACATCGGATCGACCGCGCAGTAATCCGATACGTCATAGCCCATGTCGGCCATCGGTGACTTGAAGAAGGGCGACAGCCAGACGGCGTCGACGCCAAGCGAGGCGACGTGAGCAAGCCTCGACGTGATGCCCTTGAGATCGCCGCTGCCGTTATCAGTCGTATCCTGGAAGGAGCGTGGATAGATCTGGTAGATGACGCAGCCGCGCCACCACTCGGCATTATCCTCAGCCATCACGCACCCTTCCCCGCTCGGGCCGTGCCAACCCCGCGTTCGATCATGAAATTCACACTGCGGCCCGGCAGCGGGCGCGCAAGGTCAACCGCCGTCGCCTCGATCGCCGGGCGCCACTCGAACCCTTCCCGCGCCGGCAAGGTGAAGACACATTGGCGGCGGTCACCGTTGACCATCACGGCAAGGCGGCCGCCGCCGTCATCGCCGAGCAGCATGACCAGCCGGTGTCGCGAGGGATCGTTCCAGTCCGCTTCGGCAAGCGGCGCGCCGGTCTCGGTCAGCCAGGCGACGTCGGGGATGTTCGACGCGTCCGCCTTCCCGGTCAGAAAATGTGTGTCCGAGAGCGCCGGCACGGCGCGGCGCAGCGCGGCGAGCAGGACTACGTATCGCTCCAGCGCTCGGTCGCGTCCCGCCCAGTCGAGCCAGGTGATCGTGTTGTCCTGCGCATAGGCATTGTTGTTGCCCTTCTGCGTGCGGCCGAATTCGTCGCCTGCCGTCAGCATGATGGTGCCGCGCGAGGCAAAGAGCGTCGCCAGCAATACGCATTGATCATCGAAGCGCGCCTTGGCGACCGCCTCGTCTGATGTGATGCCCTCAATACCGTTGTTCCACGACAGATTCTCGCTGTGACCGTCGCGATTGTCTTCGCCATTGGCCTCATTGTGCTTGTGCTCATAGGCGACGATGTCGGCCAGCGCCATGCCGTCATGCGCGGCGATGAAGTTGACGGAGCGGCTGGCGCGCTGCCCTGCCCCGGCGAACACATCGGACGAGCCGGCAAGCCGTGTCGCCAGCGCGCCGACCATGCCGTGATCGCCGCGCCAGAAGCGCCTGACATCGTCGCGATATTTGTCGTTCCATTCGAGGAAGGGCGGCGGAAAATTGCCGAGCTGGTAGCCGTCCGGCCCGATATCCCAGGGCTCCGCGATCAGCACCCGGCCGCCAAGGCCCGGATCGTTCCGGATGGCTTTCAGCAACGGCGCGCCGGCGTCGAAGATCCCTTCGACACGGCCTAGTATGGGCGCCAGATCGAAACGGAAGCCGTCGACGCCGGCATGGCTGACAAAATGGCGAAGCGTGTCGAGGATCATTTTCCCGACAATTGGATGGTCGCAAGCAACGGAGTTGCCGGTCCCGGTGTCATTGGTCAGCGCGCCGTCCGGCGCGTGCCGGTAATAGGTGCGGTTGTCGAGGCCGCGCAGCGACAATGTTGGCCCCAGCCTGTCGCTTTCGCCGGTATGGTTGAAGACGAGATCAAGAATGGTGCCGATGCCGGCGTCACGCAGCGTGGCGACGGTCTGCCGCAACTCAGCCAGCCCCCCCGGCGCAAGGCGCGGATCGAGCGCCATGAAGGTGACGGGATTGTAGCCCCAGGCGTTGCGCAGCCCGAGCGGCGGCAAATGCCGCTCGTCGATAGAGGCGGTCACGGGCATCAATTCGACCGCGCCGACACCGAGCCGTTTCAAATGATCGATGACAGCCGGATGAGCGAGTGCTGCAATAGTGCCGCGCTGTTTCTCGGGGATGTCGGGATGCAGCATGGTGAAGGCGCGCACCGGGACTTCATAGACCAGGCCGCCGGGCCGGAAGAGCGGCGGCAAGGCAGGCAGCGGTTTCACCGAGGCGCCGGCAATCGCCTTCGGCATCAGCGGAGCCGTGTCGGCGCCCTCGCCCCGACGCGCGGCGAGCCTGCCGTCATAGGCATAGGGCCTGTCGACATCCAGGGCGTAGGGATCGACGAGCAGCTTGTCGGGATCGAACCAGAAGCCGCGCTCGGGCGCGTAGTCGCCATCGGCGCGCAAGCCGTATCGCGCGCCGGCGGCAAGGCCGGAGACGAAAAGCGCATGAACGCCCTCGCCTTCCGGCTGGAGTTCCAGCCGGTCGAGTTCGCGGTTCCCTTGATCGTCGAAGATCGAGACCCAGATGCGCCGGGCCGACGACGACCATGCGGCAAAGTGAATGCCTTCGTTGGTGATGGTTGCGCCGAGTTGGCTCACGCGTGCGCCTCCCACCCTCCCCCTTGTGGGGAGGGTCGCGAACGAAGTGAGCGGGGTGGGGATGGCTGGCG